>DOBD01000128.1 GCA_003506275.1 Bacteroidales bacterium
TTGCTTCTTCAGGATGGCCTCCAATACGATCCATCGGTCGAACAACTAACCTTACGTCCCTACCATTATACCTTGAGTTTATTGGAAATGCCGGTAGTTATGCTGCTTTTACTGGCCGGAGTCATTCTTGTCGTGACAGGCATTCTGTTGAGTTGGATTAAACCATCCTTTCGCAAGGGTATCTGGNNTGGAATCAAACAGCTTTTTTCCCCTCAACCATCGATCCACAAGCCTCCCTCACGCTGGCCAACGCATCCTCCAGTTTCTTCACCCTTAAAGTCATGAGCATCGTCTCCCTTATCATTCCGTTTGTAGGCGCCTACATTTTCTATGCATGGAGGGTTATGAACCGCCAACCCCTCACCTCGGCAGAAATGCAGGAGCCCGGTCACAAGTACTGAAAACAGTCATTGTATCCCCCCATAACACAAACCAGGGTCGCATTCATCCCCGACCCTGGTTTTTTTTCATGTGTGATGTTATGTTTCGAAGCCTCACCCGTCATTTAAGTGATGAAGCCTGAACAGTTCAAGGCAGACGTACTGCCACTTCGTGAATCGTTGTTCCGTATAGCACGCCGGATGCTGGAGGAAGAACAGGATGCCGAAGATGCGGTACAGGAAGCCTTTCTCAAATTGTGGCAGCTGAGGGACAGCCTCGATCGGTACGACAGCCTGGCTGCGTTTGCCAGCACCGTGACAAGAAACCTCTGCATCGACAAACTCAGGCTACGTGAGCGTCAGTGTTCGCTCGACGACACCCTGTACAAGCAAGCCGCTCCTGACAACCCCTACCTGCAGCTTGAACGCAGCAGCACCGAGGCCTTGTTAAAAGCCATCATCGAGGATTTGCCAGGGCTCCAACAGGCCATCATCAAACTGAGAGACATTGAAGAGTATGAACTTGATGAAATTGCCACCATCACCGGCACCAGTGTGGAAGCCGTCAGGGTCAATCTCTCCAGAGCCAGAAAACGGGTTCGTGAAACCTATGTACGCATGATCAACCATTGAACAATGAAAACAACCCGAATAACGCACAAAAATGCCGACCGCTTGTTGGAAAAATACTACGACGGTCTGACAACAACGGAGGAGGAAAGATACCTGCAGCAGTTCCTTTTACAGGACAACCTGCCTGCACGGTATATTCCCGACAAAGCCATCCTTGGTTATTTCGCCGCCAACAAGACACACGCACCGGAACGAACCATCAACGAAGCGTCCATCATACCCCTACGACACAGAAAACGCTGGCTGTATCCCTCCTTGATCGGTTCCGGAGCCGTAGCAGCGATGTTGACCCTTCTGTTCACTTTCAACTACCTCACTCAGCCTTCAACCGAGAATTACGCCTACGTTCACGGTGAGCGTATTACCGATAAAGCCTTGCTGACCACCACCATGCAATCGTCCATCGACGTTCTTGGAGCCTCTTCAGAAGAAGTGGATGCCAGCGCGGCCCTACTGGGTACAGAAGAGGATATTTTAATCGAACAATTACAACTCCTACATGAATAACCAGCCAAACCAACGCGTCATGAAACCTCAATTGACCCTCATAAACGCCCACGTGCGATTTAACCAGTTACTCCGCACAGGTGTCCTGTTTCTGCTGCTTTTCGTATGCCTGCCCAGCCATCTGATGGCCCAAAAAGGGTTGCACATCGATGAAGCCTTCAAAAGGTATGGCAAAGCCAAAAATGCTGTCATGGTGAACATGTCCAAGGAAGTCCTTGAAGAATACGATTTCACCTTCTTCAAGAGCATCACCCTGAAAAATGATCCCGAAGCAGCCGAGTTCATCAGAACCTGTTTGGCCAAGGATGAAAAAGGGGCCAAAAAAATCAAGCAAGTCGTAGCCAACGGCGTGGTCACCACCATTTACCTGCAACTGGCCCCCATCGAGGGGGGCAACCGCCTCATTCTTTTCAATGAACAGGTTAAGCCCACCCGGCAACTGGTCCTGATCTACATTGAGTCTGAAAAGGAAACCGACGACATCCTCAAACCCTTGCTCATTAAAAAACGTACCAACTAATCAAAACCCTTCATACTATGAACCCCTACTATTCGCTTTCCGGCAACAAGGTTGCTCATCGTCTTGTCAGAACCTGCCTGCTTGCAACGTGTGGCCTACTCCTATCTTTCAAGCTGATCGCTCAGGATACGGTCACCGTTGAAGACACCACGCCAGTCGATGTGACAGGCATCGAACAGATCCCTGAACCCATCCTGGACGGACCGGAAGAATCCGTCTCCGATAAAACAGTGACCTTGGGTGACAAACTTATCACTGTCACTGAAGAAGAGGGCCAAGTCTCCGTCAAGGTCTTCCAGACCGACGAAGAACAGGGACAAACCAAAGAGCTCAAACCCATCTACGAAGGCACATTCAGCGATGAAAAAAGCGTGGAGCGTTACACGGTAGCTGAGGATCTGGGCTTTACCTTCCCCATCAAGCTGCACAAGCGTGAAAAGAAACGCGTAGATATGCAGCCACACTGGTCTGGTTTTGGCATGGGCTTGTCGAACATCGCCACTCCGCAACACAAGCCCGGTACGTTTTATGGGTACCATCTGAACAGCGACAAATCGTTCGAATGGACGTTCAACATCAGTGAATTTATTGTTCCCCTCGTGGCCAATTGCTTCGGTCTGACCATGGGTTTTGGCCTGGATTGGCGTAACTACTACATGGACGATGATGTATTCATGGCATCTGATGGTCTGGGAGTTGATGTTTACCCCTCCATAATACCCTATAAAAGTGCCAGGCTTCGGTCCCTACATCTCACGACGCCTTTGTTCCTGGAATGGCAACCCACGTTCGGCAACCGTAAAGACTTTTTTGTCACAGTCGGTGTTGTGGGTGGTTATAAGGCGTTTGCCAACTACAAGGTCACGTACAGGGACAGAAACAGCGACAAGGTAGTCAAAGATAAAACCGCCACCGGCAGGGAAATGCACATGCCCCCCTTAACCTTGGATTACATGGTGCAGGTTGGGATGCATGATGCCGCTGTCTACGCCAAATACTCACCGTTTGGTTTGTTTAAATCGGGCCAGGGTCCGGATGTTCACCCTGTTTCCATCGGTTTAATCCTGCAATTTAACGATTAACACCCTTTAAGATGCTTTTTGTCAAGCTGGTTTGTCCATGTGGCAGACCAGCTTGTTTTGTTTGATCATTTGACGCAGGGTAGGCCGATTGTGTATGTGGAAAAAGGGTGTATCTTTGTTGACACCATCACCCCGCTTGGACCTATGTATGAAACTGTCCTGGATATTCCGGTCAGCGAAGTCTATCGCTTTATCACTCTGATAAACATTTGTTTAACGGGACTGTTCAGCGTGTTGTTTCTGACGCTCAAAGTCCCCAACAAAAAATCGCTGCATGCCTACAGGCAAACCCGCTATGCCATGACGGCCGCTTATCTGATTGTTGCCGTCTTCAACACATTGGAATTACTGGAAACCAACTGGAGCAGCGATGGACAGTTGATGCTGTTGACAACGTTGGTGGTTTCCAACCTGCAGATTTTTCTGCTCTCATCCACCCTGATCACCTTAATAAACGCCAATCGATTCAACAACAAGAGGATACTACTGGAGATAACGCCAACCCTGGCGTTGTCGATCACTTCTTTCTGGCTATTGTTTACAGAACGGCCGGTAGCCTTGAAGGTTGTCATGAGCCTGTTCTTCGCCTTTTACTTCATTCAATACATCCGTTACAACGTGTTTTTCTGGAAACAAAGAGGCAAGACCATTGCCGCTTTGGAGAATTACTTTGCTGCCACCATTTCCATCCAACGGATCAATTGGATCACCGTTATGTTCATAGGAATCATGTTGACCGGCATCATGGCGTTTTTTTCCTATCTGTTGCCCACGGTATTCATGATACCCTTCAACATCACGTTCTTTTTATTTTATTTGTTTTTTGGCATCTATCACCTTAATTACCTGTTTTTGTTCCCCGAATATGAATCCGTTTTTGCGCCAGAGGAAGCACCCGCCGTGCCATGGAAAAACCATCACCAAGGACTG
>DOBD01000106.1:0-126 GCA_003506275.1 Bacteroidales bacterium
TCAGTTCGACAAGGTAGAAATTGTCCGCATCGATACGCCTGAACACTCTTATGAGTCATTGAAGGAAATGGTCGATTACGTACAAGGCCTGGTGGACAAGCTGGAACTACCCTGGCGCATCCTCCG
>DOBD01000106.1:201-5070 GCA_003506275.1 Bacteroidales bacterium
CCGCCTCAAGTGTCGGTTCAAGAACGAAGGCGGCAAACCTCAACTCTGCCATACCTTGAACGGTAGCGCGCTGGCGCTCCCCCGCATCGTGGCAGCCTTGCTGGAAAACAACCAGACGCCGGAAGGCATCCGTATTCCCAAGGCCTTGGTGCCCTACACCGGTTTTGAATGGATTAACTAAGCCCACACAGCACCATGCNNCACCCCTCCTCACCCGCCTCACCCGCCTCACCCGCCTGCCCCATCTGCGGCGCCACCCAATGGCGCGACGTGATGACCTGCACCGACCACTTCGTTACCGGTGAAGAATTTCACGTGGAGGCCTGCGAAGCGTGCGGATTCAAACAAACCAAAGGGGTGCCGGGAGCTGATGTCATTGGCAACTACTACCACAGCGAAGCCTACATTTCCCATTCCAATACGAACAAGGGGGTGATGAACCGTGTCTACCATTTGGTGCGCACCTACATGCTGGGGCGTAAACGACGTATCATCGCCTCCCTTACCCCCGGTAACCGCTTGCTGGACATTGGCAGCGGAACGGGGCATTTCCTGCAGCACATGCACACCCATGGGTACCAGGTGGCCGGTGTGGAGGTGGATGCCGATACCAGACAGCGTTCCATCAACCGTTTTGGTTTGACCGTGAGCGATCCGTCCTGTCTGTATCAGGCCCCCAAGAAAGCGGCCTTCGACGTGGTCACCCTCTGGCACGTACTCGAACACGTAGAAGACCTTGACACCTACCTGGACTGGATTCACCAGTCATTGACGGACACAGGCTACCTTATCGTCGCTGTTCCCAACTGTGCGTCCCTGGATGCCACCCTGTACGGCCGTTACTGGGCAGCTTACGACGTACCCCGACATCGCTGGCATTTCACCCCTGCCGACATGAAAGCCCTCATGGCACGTCATGGATTCAACCTGATCACCTGCAAGGCCTTGCCGTTTGACGCTTTCTACAACAGCCTGATGAGCGCCGGTTATGCCGGGAAACGTCCCGCCTTCCTGCAGGGGGGGTGGACAGGTCTCCGGTCCTGGCTGAACAGCCTGGGACACCCTGAACGCTGCAGCTCTGTCATCTACATCATAAACAAACAATTACCTGGTTGATAACATGAAACGTGGCCTCCTGTTCTTCTGCTTACTTTCCCTCACCATGGGTCTGGGCGCTCAAACGCTCAGCCAGGCCAAGGTGTGGTTTGANNGCTCAGTCAAGCCAAGGTGTGGTTTGAGCAGGGACGCTACGAAAAAGCCCTGCCCGTTTTCCAGCAACAGGTAAAAAACAAACCGGCTGACGGCAGTCTCAATTATTGGTACGGCGTTTGCCTGCTGAAAACCGGTCAACCCGTGGAAGCCTTGCCCTTCCTGGAAAAAGCCAAAGGCCGCAAAGTGCAACAAGCCGGCTGGTATCTGGCACTTACGCATGAAACCCTGGGAGCACCCGATGTTGCCCTGACTGAGTTGGACGCCTATCTTGCCATCAACAACCTGTCTGATGAACGGCGTGAGACTGCCATCAGTTTAAGGGATTCCTTACAATCCTACGTGCGTTACCTGGAACGGGGGGAAGACATAACCTTTATCGATAGTCTGCGCATACCCCTTACCACGCTTTACCAGGTATTGCACCTTTCACCGGCAGCCGGCATCGTCTTACCCACCCAGTCGCTGTTTCCCCGCATGAACCTCGATTACGGTCAGGCTTATTTCCCTGAACGCAACGACAGGGTCTTTTATGCCGACACACTGCCAGGCTACGGACTGGAGCTGGTGGCCAGGCACCGCCTGCTCGATGGCTGGGGCGATCCTGAACGGTTGCCTGAAACCATTAATACGACGGGGAATGAATTCAATCCCTATTTCCTCCAGGATGGGATCACGTTGTACTATGCCTCAGACGGGCCGGGAACCATGGGAGGCTACGACCTGTATGTGACCCGTTTCAATCCAGTCAGCAAAACCTACCTGCAACCGGACCATCTTAACATGCCATTCAACTCCAGGGCCAACGACTACTTCCTGCTCATAGATGAAATAGCGGGTCGTGGCTACCTGGCCACCGACAGCNNACAGAAACACCCCCGCCGGGGAGGTTACCATCTATACCTTTCTACCCACGGCCGAGAAGGCATTGGTCAACGGCAAATCGATCAAGGAACGCATTGAATTGGCCGAAATCAGGGACTTCCGCGCCACCTGGGCAGGCAAGAACATCGACTCCCTGTTACAACGCACAAGGCGCATCCAGCCCTTGAATACGGACACTCAAGACGTCGTCACGGAGGAGGGATTGGGCTTTTACATCAACGATCATCACACCTACCAAAGCCTGGATGATTTTCAGTCACCAGAGGCCAGGCAACAAGTGACTCAATGGTTGGCCAAGCAGGAAGATCTCAAGATTACCCAAGCAACGCTGGCAGAAAAAAGAGCCTATTACACCACGCTTGATGCCTCCCAACGTGAACGGCTGGGGGTGGAAATCCTTTCCCTGGAACGGGATATCCGCCTGATCAGGCAAGAGCTGCCACTTTTGGAACGTTCAGCCCGCAACCTTGAAATAAGGGCTCTATCAAAATAATTGAGCAGCAACTGTTCATCGAGCGTTATTTTTCTGTATCTTTCCGAAAAAATTGACCATTATGAGTCTGGCCTTTATCATCGGACTGATCGTCCTGGGTATCTTTTTCCTGGTCATCGAGGTTTACCTGCTGCCAGGTATTTCCATCGCCGGTATTGCTGGGGTCGCCTGTATGTTGGGCGGTGTCGTCATGGCCTATACCAAATTGGGGCCGGCCGCTGGCACCTGGATCCTGGGTGTTTCCATTGTTGCCCTCGCCATCGTCTTGTACTGGTTTTACAAATCCAAGACCTTCGACAAGATGGCCTTGAAGACTGATATCGAATCCAAAACCGACCCTTTCAGCGGCCAAACCATCCAACCCGGCGATCGGGGCATCACCCTTTCCCGCCTGGCCCCCATCGGCAAGGTGCAAATCAACGAAACGGTACTGGAAGGTCGTTCCGAGCAGGAAATGATCGACGAGAACACCCCGATTGAGGTCGTCGAAGTTGGATCATACAATGTCCTTGTCCGTAAAGTATAACCCTATCATAAACCCTAAAAACGCAAACTATGGAGTGGATTTCAACCTTGATCATCGCCCTGATTGTCATCCTGGCGGTGATGTTCTTCTACTACATACCCTTCTTCCTTTGGCTGTCCGCCAAGGTGTCCGGGGTAAGTATCTCACTGATTCAGTTATTCCTGATGCGCATCAGGAAAGTACCACCCTCTGTCATCGTCAACGCCATGATTGAGGGACATAAAGCTGGTCTCAGGACCTTGACCCGCGACGACCTGGAAGCCCACTACCTGGCTGGCGGTCACGTGGAAAAAGTGGTACACGCCCTCGTTTCAGCCTCCAAGGCCAACATTGAACTGACCTTCCAAATGGCCACCGCCATTGACCTGGCTGGTCGTGACGTGTTCCAGGCTGTGCAAATGTCAGTTAACCCCAAAGTCATCGACACACCACCGGTAGCTGCCGTTGCCATCGATGGGATTCAGCTTATCGCCAAAGCCAGGGTTACCGTACGTGCCAACATCCGCCAATTAGTCGGTGGTGCTGGCGAAGAAACCATCCTGGCCCGTGTCGGTGAAGGCATTGTCACCGCCATTGGTTCGGCAGCCACGCACAAAGCTGTATTGGAAAACCCGGACTCCATCTCCAAAGTGGTGTTGAAAAAGGGTTTGGACGCCGGTACGGCTTTTGAGATTCTGTCCATCGATATTGCCGACATTGACGTGGGCAAGAACATCGGTGCCGAATTGCAAATGGACCAGGCCAATGCCGACAAGAACATCGCCCAGGCCAAAGCCGAAGAACGTCGCGCCATGGCCGTGGCCCTGGAACAGGAAATGAAGGCCAAGGCGCAAGAAGCCCGTGCCAAGGTCATCGAAGCCGAAGCCGAGGTACCCAAGGCCATGGCCGAAGCCTTCCGCAGCGGCAACCTGGGCATCATGGACTACCAGCGCATCAAGAACATCGAATCGGACACCAACATGAGGGATGCCATTTCCAAACCCGGTGGCAAACCCAGTCAGAAAAACGATCAATAATCCGAACAATCCGTCATGAAACATTTCCCGCCCTCCGAACTACTCATCAACGCCGATGGCAGCCTTTTCCACCTGCACCTCAAACCGGGCCAGTTGGCCGGCAACGTGCTACTCGTGGGAGATCCTGGTCGCGTGGAGATGATAGCCGGTTTGATGGACACCATCGAGTGCAGGGCTGCCAACCGGGAATTTGTAACCGTGACGGGCACCTACAAAGGTAAACGAGTCTCTGTTGTCGGTACCGGCATCGGTACCGACAACATTGACATCGTTATCAACGAATTGGATGCCTTGGTCAACATCGACCTGGACACCCGGTTGGAAAAACCCACCAAGACAGTCCTCAACCTGATCCGTATCGGGACCTGTGGCGGTCTGCAACCCGACCTGCCTCCTGGCACCTTTCTGATTTCAGCCAAGTCGGTCTCCCTGGACGGATTGTTGTTGTTTTACGCCGGCAGTGAGGCGGTCAGGGATTTGCCGCTGGAAACCGCCTTTCGACAACAAACGGCCTGGCCTGCAAGTTTCAATCATCCCTGTGTGGTGACAGCCGATCCAACCCTGGTGGATCGCATTGGCGGCACCGACATGAAGCGAGGGATTACCATCACCGCCAACGGTTTTTACGGCCCACAAGGCAGGGAATTGCGCCTACCTTTGGCCAAACCCGATCTCAACGAACACTTGACCGCCTTTTCCTACGAAGGCCAACGCATCACCAACTACGAAATGGAAAGTTC
>DOBD01000106.1:5157-6003 GCA_003506275.1 Bacteroidales bacterium
TACCATTTGCGCCATAGCCACCGCTCCTGGCGTCGGAGCCATTGCCCTCATCCGTGTGTCGGGACCAGCAGCCATCCCTCTTTGTGATCAGCTGTTCCTGACCAAAAGCGGGCAAAAACGCCTAGCCGAGCAGCCTTCCCATACCGTTCACCTGGGCCAGTTTCAACGGGATGGCTACTTGATTGACGAGGTGGTTGCCACCCTTTTCAGGGCTCCCCATTCCTATACCGGCGAAGACAGTGTGGAAATCAGTTGCCATGGTTCGACCTACATCCAACAAAAAATCATCCGTATCCTGATTGAAGCAGGTTGCCGTCTGGCCGAACCAGGCGAGTTCACCCGCAGGGCTTTCAGTAACGGCAAAATGGACTTATCCCAGGCGGAAGCGGTAGCCGANNCTGATTGCCTCCACCTCGGCCGCCAACCACAAACTGGCCTTGCAACAAATGCGGGGTGGTGTTTCCAGGGAAATAGACAAGTTGCGTGCCCAGCTTTTGCATTTCGTGACCATGATAGAGCTGGAACTGGACTTTAGTGAAGAGCAGGTAGAATTTGCCAACCGGCAAGAACTCAACAGGCTGGCCGCCAAACTCGAAAAGAATGTACGTCAGCTCACCGAATCGTTCAAACTGGGCAACGCTCTCAAACAAGGCATTCCTGTAGCCATCGTAGGCGAAACCAACGCCGGCAAATCCACCCTGCNNATTACTCAACGAAGACAAAGCCATCGTTTCTCCGATACCGGGTACCACCCGCGACGTTATTGAAGACCTGGTCAATATTCGTGGCATCGGGTTCCGCTTCATCGATACGGCCGGACTGCGCCAGACCAAAGACGAAATCGAA
>DOBD01000194.1:0-2327 GCA_003506275.1 Bacteroidales bacterium
ATAGTTGCCAATCAACGAAAACTGCCAGTTCCCCGGAGAGTAATCCAGCGTAGCATTACCGGTAACAGACGGCAAGCGGGAAATCTGCTTGCTGATACCGGCATAGGGTGTTCCCACCCAGTCGGCCCGCTCGTTGATGTAGGCACCCTGGTTGAACACCAGATCCAGGCCCAGGTCAAGATCCTTCACGTACGACAACATGGTCGACAATTCCAGCCCCTGCACATAGGCGTCATCTATGTTGCGCCACTGATAATCATAACCCATAGCCGCCACCGCCGCATCGGCATCCGTAAAACCAATCTTATCTTTCAGGTTGGTCCTGAACACGTTGGCCGACACACGCATCCGGTCACCGTAATAATCGGCCGAAAGGTTGACACTGACCGAACGTTCCGGATTCAGGTCAGACGATTTCCAGACCCTGGGCGAACCACTGCAGAGGTGCAGGTCTTCGGAAAAACCATAGGGAGCCCTGAAACCGGTACCGGCGTTGAGCCTTAGGGTCAAGTTGTTCGACACTTCGTACTTAACGGCCAAACGGGGATTCACGCTGGTCTGATCAAAGGCAGTCTCGGGAAAATTTTCACTGGCAAACACCTGACGATCTGACTCATACCGTTCGCCCGAGCGGTGCTTGTCGAAGCGAACGCTGGGCACCAACACCCATCTCGGCGCCACCGCCCATTCATCCTGCACAAAAGCCCCGAATTCCGTGGCGTGTTTGTAGCTCATGGAACGGTAGTCCAACCCATAATAGGGACTGGCCTCGTTCACCACCACATACATGCCCGATTCCGTCAAGTTGTCGTGGTAGCCCTGCACTCCGAACAACAGCGCATGACGCCCTTTCGTCAGGCTGTAGGTTAAGGTCGAAGTCACCGTATGCTCGTTCGCCAGGTAAGGCCTCATACCCCGCACATCGGGTGCCGTATCACCGTGCGTGCTCAAGTAATCACCCAGGTAGGAATCGTTGGTCGCCTCCCGGTTATGATTCACGTAGCCCACCATGAACCGCAGTTCAGAAAAGGCATTCAATGGCTTGGTATACTGCAACTCAGCCTCGTAGCGATCGGTCACAATGTTTTCCGTCCCATCGGTCAACGGATTGCGGTAGTAATCATCCCCCAGGATACCGCCGGCGCGGCGTTCATACACCGACTTGCCCCGCAACACCAGCTTGTCGTTACCCCAAAACGGGTTGTCAATATACAGGCTGAAGCCCATATTGTTCAAGCGAGACTCAACCCGGTCGGAAATACCATCGGCCTTGCGCACAGTAGCAGCATCCTGCCCTTCCCCGGTCACATCAATCACATCGGCCGTATTACGCTGGGCGTAAAGCTGCAAGCCTATATTTCCCTTCTCGTTCCTCATGGACGAGGACAAAGCATAGCGGTTGGTGTTGAACGAACCCATCTGCACATCCACGGTGGTTTCCGGCACGCTCGATGGTTCCTTGGTGACGATGTTGATGGCACCGGCCACGGCACTGCTGCCATACAACGCCGAGCCAGCCCCCTTGATGACCTCAATCTGCCCGATGTCCGTGGTAGCCACCTGCTCCAATACATACACCCCGGCCAGACCCGAATACAAGGGTTGGCCATTGACCATGACCTGCGTATGTTCAGCCCCAAGCCCCTGCATACGGACCATGGTGAAGTTGCAGGCCTGACATTGATTTTCCACCCGCACACCTGGAGTACCTTCCAGCGCCTGGAATAGGTTGGAGGCGTTTTTCACCTCGATAGTCTTGGCCGAAATCAGTTCCGTTCGGATGGGCACGTCGCGCATCAGGTGTTTGGTACGGGTACCGGTTACCACCACCTGCTGCAGGTTCAAGGGGTCATCTTCCAACAGAATAAAGCATTCGGTGGGTTGGCCACGTTTCATCTCAACCTCGACTACCTGGGTTTTGTAGCCGATACCGGTCACAACGATGGTTTGTTTGCCCAATGGCAAATGGGCCAATTTAAAGTGACCGCTGGCATCAGTGGTCGTCGCCAGGGTGGTGCCCCTGACGGTCAGGGTCACATAAGGTAGATGCTCACTGGTACGCACCGCCTTGACATCACCAAATAGCATGGCGTCGGTTTTTTCAGCCAACAAGGGTAATACAGCAAGCATTAACAGGGATAACAGGCATATTCGTTGTTTCATAAAATGGGTATAGGGTTTATGTGTGAGGTGTTCGACCATGACGGACATACATGACACACTACAACACAGCCAGCCTGCGTGCAAGGATGTCACCATTTCGTCAAAGCGTTGATGGTTAAAATCGAAACGGAAATAAAGGCAAAAGGAAATCAAACCATGGAAAG
>DOBD01000194.1:2355-3298 GCA_003506275.1 Bacteroidales bacterium
GCCCGCCACAGCGAAGCACCCGAATAAAGGGGCAGCACCAATGATACGACCTCAGGCGCATAGGATGTTGCCATCTCCCAACTGAAAAAGCAGAGACCAGGGGCTTCTGCAGGAAAATCAGGAAGGGTATTGTCCAACGCCTGCACCAGCAAGAAGCCATGAGCGGTGTGCTGATGAGAGGCCGGAAGCTGACCATCAGCTCCGGTGTTTTTCTGATAAGGATGTGAATGGACGATCAACCGGCCATCCACGGTGTGGGGATGAACAAAAAAATGCGCGCTGACCACCCCGTATAGAAAAACGAGGGTCAAAACCAAACTCATCCAGTTGATGCGATGCATTGTATGTTGCTTCCTTGTCTTCATTGACGGCACAAAGGTAAGCAACGTCATACAAACCGGCACTCCCCATTTGTTGGGATTTTACGCCATAATTTGCCTGAGCCCCGTGTAGAATTGATGCAAATGAGCGCCCATCACGGTCTTCATCCGTTCAAAAACGGCATCACCCGTGCAATGGCCGGTCAGGAAATGCGTATCCGGATAATCGGCCGACAACCATTCGGCGATGTGATGAATGGTCTCAGCATCCTCATAGAGGTGACCGGGAAGACTGTCGAGCAAGTGAAAACCACCCACCACCCAGCCAGGTGTCAGCCCACGACCGGATGTTTCGGCAAGCATGTTTAATAGCCCTTTGTGGGCACAACCGGTGTAGAGCAAACCGTTTGGACCGCCCACCACCAACATCAGCTCATGGTCAAACGTATCGAGTTGCGGATTAGGCAAGACACCCTTCCACAAGGTCGCATTGGCCTTCGGTTGCGCGAATTTATCCGTATGGCACGCATAGATGAACGTACCGTCCTCAAGCAACAGGTCATCTTCCACCAGGCGGCAACGGTGCAGCCACGGCGTCAGATCGAACGGTAGACTGATATCCC
>DOBD01000150.1 GCA_003506275.1 Bacteroidales bacterium
ATGACCAGTTCGGGCTGTACGGCCTTGAACAGGGCGATGAGTTGGTTCACGTCGTCGGCGTCTACCTGGGCGGTGCGGATGCAGTCGCGGCCCACAGCCTTGGCTACGGCTTTGGCGATGTCGTCACACTTGGAACGGGTGCGACTGGCCAACACGATATCGTTGAAAATCTCAGGATGCTGGGCCAGTTTGTGGGCAACTACCGTTCCTACGCCGCCGGCACCGATTTGGAGCACTTTTCCCATAGTCGTCTGTTAAAATTGGATTTGAGCGACAAAGGTACCCAAAAATTGGATTACTATCCGTACCTTTGCGGAGATTTTAGGGGTGTCCTGCTGTTGGCAGGGCTGAGATAATACCCTTTGGACCGGATGTAGATAATCCTACCGTCGGGAAAAAAAGACAGCACACCGTGCATTGTCTGGTATCCTTCTCTTCACGTACCCCTTTTTATGTTACACCTTAAAAAATGTAATGATGAAAAGGTTTTTTTTGTGCCTGGTGGCCGGCAGTCTGACCACCGTTTCTCTGTGTGTTTCTCCTCTTGTTGAGGCACAAGCTGCCTCGAAACCGGTCGCGCCTTGGGTGCCTGCCGGTGAACCGGTCGACACGGCTTCCCATGAGCTCGATGAAGTGCTGGTGACCGCCGCCAGGGCCGACCGCACCACGCCGGTGGCCCAGACAAATTTGCAGGCTAAGGAAATCAAGGCCTTGACCGTGGCCACCAACTTGCCGCACGTGCTGTGGATGACACCGTCGTTGGTGGCTACCAGTGAAAATGGCACCGGGGCCGGTTACAGTTCGATGCGCATCCGTGGCACCGACGCCAGCCGCATCAACGTGACCCTGAACGGGATACCCCTTAACAATCCTGAGTCGCAGGAAGTCTATTGGGTCAATCTTCCTGACATGACTTCGGCCTTGCAAAGCCTGCAGGTGCAGCGGGGGGTGGGCACCTCGACCAATGGCTCCGGAGCGTTTGGGGCCAGCATCAACATGACGACGGCCGGAGGTAGGGCTGCGTCTTCGTTGGAAACGGCCACGACCGTTGGCAGCTACGGTACTTTCCAGCAAAACATAGCCTTGAGTACGGGGCAATTTGGCAGAGGATTCAGTCTGGATCTTCGCTATTCCAACCTTACGTCTGACGGCTACTTGCGCAACGGCTGGCTTGACCATGAGTCGCTATTCGCTGCCTTGGTGAAACGGTTCGACAGGTCTACGTTGTGGATCAATTATATGTATGGCAACCAACACACAGGCATCACCTGGGAGGGTATTTCCGACGCGCAAATGGCCGTTGATCCCACGTTTAATCCGGCCGGCGAAATCAAGGAGGGTGTGTACTACGACAATGAGAGCGACAACTACCGTCAGCATCATTTCCAGGCTTTCTACACGCAGGCGTTGGGTGAACGGTGGTTGCTGAACGCTGGTTTGAACTATACGGATGGGTTTGGCTACTATGAACAGTACAAGCAGGGTAAATCGTTCAGTGGTATGGGATTGCCCAACCAGACGGTGGAGGGTGTGACGTATGCGTCGACCGACTTGATCCGTCGCAAGAACATGGACAATGGTTTTTACACGGGTCACGTAAACCTAAACTACCACAGTTCCCGGCTCACCTGGCAAACAGGGGCCATGTATACCTACTATGACGGGGATCATTTTGCGACCCTGCGTTGGGTGGAGCACAACGAAAACCTGGGTGCCGACTACGAATGGGTGCGCAACAACGGTGAAAAGACGGATGCCAATGTGTTCACCAAGGTGTCGTACTCTCCGTTGGCGGGATTGTCCACCTATGTGGATCTGCAGTACCGGTTTGTGCGGCATGCCTTATCCGGCATTGATGATGACGACATGCTGGACATGACCCAGTCGAGGAATTGGAATTTCTTCAATCCCAAGGTGGGGGTATACTACGACCTTTCTACAAACAACGCGGTGTTTGCTTCCGTGGGAGTGGCGCACCGGGAACCGACCAGGGCTGACCTCAAGGATGCGTTCAAGCTGGGCAGTACCAGTCAAATCAGGCCTGAGCGCCTCACGGATGTTGAATTGGGGTATACGTTTGATAATCACGTGGTCATGGCGGGTGTTAACCTGTATTACATGCGCTACAAGGATCAGCTGGTGCCGACAGGCAAGTTGAACGAGGTGGGGTATAAGTTGATGGGCAACATCGAAAAGAGCTACAGGGCCGGGGTTGAGTTGCAGGCTGGTTATCGTCCGTTGGACAGGCTCAGTTTGGAGGCCAACGCAACGTTCAGCCGTAACAAGGCATTGGATTACACGGCCTGGTACGAAACCTACGACAACAGCAACGATTGGGGGGATGCGCCGCAGTTGAGCCGTTACTTCAAGGAGGCTAGCTTACCGTTTTCGCCTGAGGCCATGGGGGCTTTTCGTGTGATCTGGAAGCCGTTGGACGCCCTCAGTGTTACGTTTACCAAGAAATGGGTGAGCAGCCAGTACATCACGAACACGCAAAACAGCGACTTGATGCTGCCAGCTTATACGGCGGCCAATGCTTCGTTGGTCTACGGGTTTGATGTTAGGGGGGTGACCAAGGCTAGCCTGGGTTTGTACGTGGACAACCTGACCAGTCGTCGCTACAGCAGCAATGCCTGGGGGTACGAGGCGCATTTTGCCAACGGGGATCCTACCTATGTGGAAAAAGGGCTGTACCCTGTCGCTCCCCGCCATTATTTGGTTAAATTTGTGCTTCAATTCTAAGTAGTGTTTCACGTACAATCATGCTGCATGCAAGCCCTTATACTGGCCGACGGTGCCTTTCCTGTTGTTGAAAAACGGTTGAACTTGTTGCGTCAAACGCCCAACCTGATCTGTTGCGACGGTGCCGTGGAAAAGCTCGTGGCGGTTGGTCTGGAGCCGTTGGCCATCGTGGGCGATATGGACAGCATTTCCGAGGAGCTGAAGGTGCGTTTTGCCGACAGATTGTACCCGAGTGCCGATCAGGAGACCAACGACTTGACCAAGGCGGTGACTTACTGCCTGGAAAACGGTTTCGATGAAGTAGCCATTTTGGGGGCCACAGGGCTGCGGGAAGACCATACGTTGGGCAATATCGCGTTGTTGGCCGATTATGCGGTCAGGCTACGTTCGGTTTGTCTGCTCACGGATTACGGTCGCATGGATGCCGTGTTGGCCGGTATGTCGCCAGATGACCACAGGCCCTCCGGTCTCGATGCCGGTGGGCCTGAGGTGTGTGCTACCAGGGACGGCCGCTTTACGGTGGCTCGTTTTGGGTGTTATGCCGGGCAGCAGGTTTCCATCTTTGCGCTCGATCCTGCCACCCGTCTCCATTCGTTGGGGTTGAAGTATCCGTTGGAAGACCGCTGTTTTACTTCCTGGTGGCAGGGCACGCTCAATGAAGCGACTGGGGAACAATTCTCGTTGTCGTTCGACAGGGGGGCGGTGATTGTTTATCGGGTGGGGTAATATAAAAAATCAAGGGATGCCAACCCTGGCGGGGTGGCATCCCATTAGAAAAAATTGACCGTTGGCTGTGCTTATTTCGACAAGCGGACGTAGCTGTTGTAGCGCCACTTGGCGTTTTCCTCGGCGGCCTGGAAGAGTTCCTGGGCTTCTTTGGGGAAGACCTTGGCCAGGGAGTTGTAGCGCACTTCGCCCAAAAGGAAGTCCTGGAATTTGCTCCAGTCGGGTTCCTTGCTATCGAGCTGGAAGGGGTTCTTGCCTTCAGCTTCCAAGGTTGGATCGAAGCGGTACAAATGCCAGTAACCACATTCAACGGCGCGGGCTTGTTCGGTTTGAGCTTTACCCATGCCGCTCTTTAAGCCGTGGCTGATACAGGGTGAGTAAGCAATAATCAAGGACGGACCGTCGTAGGCTTCGGCTTCGCGGATGGCCTTGAGGGTCTGACTCTGGCTGGCACCCATGGCGATTTGAGCCACGTATACGTACCCGTAGGTCGTAGCCATCAAGCCCAGGTCTTTTTTGCGGACACGCTTGCCTGCAGCGGCAAACTTGGCTACAGCACCCACTGGCGTTGATTTGGAGGACTGACCGCCCGTGTTGGAGTACACTTCCGTGTCCACCACCAGGATGTTGACGTTTTTGCCTGAAGCCAGTACGTGGTCAAGACCACCGTAACCGATGTCGTAGGCCCAACCGTCACCACCAATAATCCATTGCGAACGCTTGATGATGTGCTTGGTCAACGGACGGATGGCCACACAGACGTCGCAGGAGCAAGCGTTGACCAGCGGGGTGATCTTGGCTTCCAGCTCCTTGGTCTTGGCGGCATTCTCGCGGTTTTCCAACCATTCGGTGAAGTAACCCTTCAACTCGTCGCTGCAGCAGTCGCAAGCCAAGCCTTTTTCCATAAGGCCGGCCAGGCGTTCGCGCATCACTTCGGTGGCGTAGTACATACCCAGGCCGTATTCGGCGTTGTCCTCAAACAGGGAGTTGGCCCATGC
>DOBD01000022.1:0-1334 GCA_003506275.1 Bacteroidales bacterium
GCTTGTCTTTTTGCCTTACCTGGGGTTGATTCTCTACATTTTTTTAGGACAACGCTACCGCAAAAAGAAAATCATCTCCAAGAAAAGTATCCGCAGCATCGAAAACAATCCGGCATACTTGTATGAGGAATTGGATCCGGCTTTGTACCCTGATAACTGCGAGGGTCTCATTGAGTTGCTTCGTCGAAACAACACCCATCCCGTTTTTTCCGGCAATGAGGTACGGCTCTTCACCAATGGTAAGGATACCTTTGAGGCCTTGTTTGAAGATATTCGCAAGGCCAGGAAGCACGTTCACCTCGATTATTACATCATTGAAAGTGGCCATATCGGTTATCAATTGCAGGAACTCTTGATTGAGAAAGCCAAACAAGGCATAGAAGTCAGGGTGGTCTACGATGACATGGGCTCCTGGCATACCAAAAAACGTTTTTTTCAGGAAATGAGGGATGCCGGCATCCAGGTTCATCCGTTCTTGAGGGTCTTATTGCCCTATCTTTCTCCCAAGTTTAATTACCGCAACCACCGAAAAATTGTGGTCATCGACGGCGAAATCGGTTATACCGGCGGATTGAATGTGGCCGACCGCTACCTGGGCAAGGGGAAATTCAAGGTGTGGCGTGATACCCATGTGCGAATCGAAGGCAAGGGTGTGTATGGTTTACAGACAGCCTTCCTGATCGATTGGTACTTTGTGAGTCGGCAACTGTTGACCTCCAAGTTTTATTTTCCGGATTTGATTGAAAAGGGAAGTAGCTTGGTCCAAATTGCAACCAGTGGGCCCGATACCGATTGGGAAAACATCATGCAGGCCTTTTTTAGCATCATTGGCAAGGCTAAACGCTATGTTTACCTGCAAACACCCTATTTTCTACCTAGTGAAGGGTTGTTGACTGTTTTACAGACTGCGGCGTTGAGCGGGGTCGATGTCCGTCTTATGGTGCCGTCCAAAACGGATACCCCCATCACGGCTCAAGCCATGCGCTCGCATTTTTCGGAAGTGATGGATGCAGGGGTCAAGGTGTATCTGTACAAGAAAGGGTTCCTGCATGCCAAAACGTTGGTGGCCGATGATCGCATTTCTACGGTGGGTTCAACCAATTTTGATTACCGTAGTTTTGAACTGGATTTTGAGGTGAACGCGTTTATGTATGATGCTTCGTTTGCCCATCTGATGAAGGAGACCTTTCACAACGACATGAACGATTGCACGTTGCTTGATCCGGCTGTCTGGAATAGAAGGCCGAGAGTGGTTAGGTGGACGGAGTCGGTTTGCAGGCTGTTTGGGCCGTTGATGTAAAATAAGTGGTATAGAAAGGTTGCCAAGAGGTTTA
>DOBD01000022.1:1346-5029 GCA_003506275.1 Bacteroidales bacterium
TCGCTGAAGCGGGGGTGCTTGCTGAAATCGTTTTTCTTTGAATGTTCCAGGACGAGGATGCCATCCTCGGCCAATAACGAGGTCGATAGTATGCGGTCGGGGAGACTTTCCAGCCTGGGTTCAGCGTAGGGAGGGTCGGCGAAGATCAGGTCGTAGCTACCTGTGGGGCGTTGCAACCACGTGAAGACATCACCTTGAATCACCTGCAGGTTGGTCGCCTCCAATTGTTGGGCGACCGAACGGATGAAGTGAGCGTGTAAGGGGTATTGTTCCACACAGGTGATCTGTTCGGCCCCCCTGGACAGGCATTCCAGACTGATGCTGCCAGTACCGGAGAAGAGATCGAGCATGCGTAATCCCTCAAAGTCCAATCGGTTGTTGAGTAGGTTGAACAGGCCTTCCTTGGCAAAATCGGTGGTGGGTCTGGCCATCAAACCTTTGGGCAGTTGGAAACGCCTGCCTTTGTACAAGCCGCTGATGATGCGCATGGTCAGATCACTAAGGTACAGACGGGAGCTTCGGGCAAGCCGGTATAAATGAAGGGAGTACGCTCTTTCAGGTAAGGCTCCAGGGCTGCGAACAAAGGAGGCTGATGCTGCAGCGGTGAGCCTATGTACGCTTGTAGCGTGAAGGGATCAAGGTTTAGTTGTTCCATGACACGCAGGGTAAAGTACAAGGCGTCCTGTTCACTCCTCAAGGTGAAAACATTCAGAAACAACCATTTGTCCGGGTTGGCCACCAACAGGTGCAGGCTCTGTCCGTAGTGGTAAGCCAGCATGATGGTTTCCTGTCTGGTTCTGGCCTCTCTGAATACCCATTCCGCCATCAGAAACGTGGGGTTGAAAACAGCCACGTGATTAAACATTCGTTTGTACGTTTCCAGGTGGGAAGAGGGTAGTTCACAGCAAAAGGCCTGTTTGCCATCACTCATGGGAAAAAGGGATAAATCGGCCTCTTTTCCCTTGATGAAAGCCGTTTCAAACAACGCCCTTACCTGGGACGGATCGTTGATGCTGGCGGGTATGACCATGAAGCGATTGGAATGCTGGGAAATGGATACCCGTAAGTTGGGATCCTGGGCCCAGCCTGATGCAGTCACGTAGTGCTCAAAACTGTCGGGAAAGTCAAAGGGGGCCTCCAGCGTCAACGCCAGGGCCGATAAACCAGGCTGATCCACGTCGTAAAACAGAAAACCATCCGGTGTTGTGACGATGGCCAGGTGTTTGAGGGCGATGGGTTGGACGGGCTGATCGGGTGTAAGCATGGTTGACAAATAGGGTAGGACAAATGTAGCAAATCCCACAGAAACGTACTACTTTTGAGTGTAAATATCCGTAAAATGGTCCCTGCTTCCCTGGTTAAGCAAATAACCACCTACTTCCCTTTTGAGCCCACGGTTGAGCAAACCGAGGCGTTGAACCGTTTGTCCACGTATTTGTTGACAGGGGATGACACCGATGTGTTTTTGCTCAAGGGATACGCAGGCACGGGCAAGACCAGCCTGATCAGCGCGTTGATTCGCTACCTTCAAGCCAACCAGCTTGATTGTGTGTTGATGGCTCCGACGGGACGGGCAGCCAAGGTGCTGGCCAGTTACAGCGGCCATCCGGCTTTCACCATACACAAAACCATTTACCGCAAGGCTACCGGAGAAAATGGTGCATTCAGCCTCAACTGGAACCGACACCGCAACGCCGTGTTTATTGTTGATGAAGCCTCGATGATAGCCAACGAAACCGGAGAAAATGCCCAGTTCGGGAGCGGTCACTTATTGGAAGACTTACTGGAGTTTGTCTTTCTGGGCGATCATTGCCGCTTGATCCTTATGGGAGATACAGCACAGCTACCACCGGTTGGGCAGGCGTTGAGTCCTGCCCTGGATCCGGAGAGGCTGCGTGTTTTGGGTATGGAAGCACAAGGCATGGAACTCACGCAGGTGCTTCGTCAGGCAGGTGACAGCGGTGTCCTGAGCAATGCGACGGCCTTGCGGGATGCCATTCGTTTCGATGAGGTGAAACGGTTTCCGCGCTTGAAGGTCAACAAGGTGGATGTCATTCGATTGGCTGGCGACGAATTGTCCGACGTGTTGTCGGCCTCCTACGACCAGGTGGGGCCTGAAGAAAGTAAAGTGATTTGTGTGTCCAACAAGCGGGCTGTGTTGTTCAATAAAGGCATTCGCGCCTCAGTGTTGTACAAGGAAGATGAATTGACAACCGGAGATAGTCTACTGGTGGGGCGAAACAACTACCTGTGGTCAGATCCCTATCCCGAGATTCCCTTCATCGCCAACGGCGACCTGGTGGAAGTGGTCAGGGTGCGCAAACACTATGAAATGTACGGCTTCCGCTTCGCCGATGTGGAGGTTCGTTTCCCCGATTACGATTGGGAGCTGGAGGTCAGGGTGCTGCTCGATGCGCTGGAGGCTGAGGCTCCGGCTTTGGACGGGCCCAGCCAGGAACGATTGTATCAGGCTGTTGTTGAAGACTATGCACCGACTTGCACCTCCAAACGTGCGTTGTTCCAGGCGCTGCGCAAGGATCCCTGGCTAAACGCACTGCAGATCAAGTATGGATATGCTTTCACCTGCCACAAAGCCCAAGGGGGGCAATGGAAGCACGTGTTCATCGATCAGGGATACGTGACCGAAGACCGCCTGGGACTGGATTATTACCGTTGGTTGTACACTGCCTTGACCAGGGCTACCGAACGGGTCTACCTGGTCAATTTCAACGACGAATGCCTGGATTTAGCCGATTGAGGCGACCAGTTGGTTGACAGCCTCCTTTAAACCACTCACGTGTTTTCCGCCTGCCGTGGCAAAGTGCGGTTGCCCGCCACCACCGCCTTGGATGGCCTTGGCGGCTTCCCTGACCAGTTGACCGGCATTGAGGCCTTTGGCAACCAGGTCATCACTGAAGGCTACCGTCAACAAGGGTTTCCCATTATCCAAACTACCGGCGATGAAGGCCAAGCCCTCGGGTTGTTCACCCCTGAGTTGGAAGGCAATTTGCTTGATGGCATCGGGGGTAGCTTCGCCCTCGAATACCACCAGTTTGATGCCGTTGTTAGTCCTGGCCTTTTGCAGGAGGCTCTGTTTTAGGGCCAGCGTCCGTTCTGCCATCAAGGCCTCCAGCTTTTTCTGCGCTTCCTGGTGTTCTGACACCAGTTTCTCTATGGCGGCTGTCAGCTGAGGGCTGTTGTTGAACAGCGCGCGGATGTTTCTCAATTCATCCTGCATGCTGAAATACTGGTCATCAGCCCCTTCACCCGTAATGGCTTCAATGCGTCGGATACCGGCGGCGATGGAGCTTTCGGCCACGATGCGGAAGGCGCCGATTTCACCGGTGGCCTGCACATGGGTGCCACCGCAGAGTTCGGCGGAAGAACCAAAGCGGATGACACGAACCTCTTCTCCGTATTTTTCGCCAAACAAAGCCATGGCGCCCATGGCTTTGGCTTCGGCAATGGGAGTGTGGCGGTGTTCGTCCAAAGGAATATTGGCACGAATGGCCGCATTGACCTTTTGTTCGACCATTCTCAGCTCTTCGTTGCTTACTTTCTGGAAGTGGGCAAAGTCGAAGCGTAGGTTGTCGGGACTCACGAGGGACCCTTTTTGTTCCACATGGCTACCGAGCACTTCCCTAAGGGCTTCGTGCAGGAGGTGTGTGGCGGTATGGTTGCGT
>DOBD01000224.1:0-4215 GCA_003506275.1 Bacteroidales bacterium
TGTCCCGGTCGTACGGCACCATCAAATTGCACATCAAACAGATGAAACCCGGGGATGTGGCCGGCTTAGCTGTATACCAGGATCCCTACGCCTACATGGCCGTTAGCAGAGATGCCGTTGGCCACAGCCTGCGTTTCTACAACGGTGGAGCCATCACTGTAGGTCCCTCGTTGAGCGATACGGTGGTTTACCTAAGGGCTATCGCCAATTATTTGACAGGCAAAGCTCATTTTTTATATAGCCTGGACAACCAGGTTTACACGCCCATAGGTGATGAACTGCTGATGCGTTTCAACCTGAGCGTATTTACCGGCAACAAGTTTGCCTTGTTTCATTACGCCACGTCTGAAATGGGGGGGCAGACCGATATTGACTGGTTCAGTACCGAACCTGAATACGACGAGACCCGTTTTTACGACCCGTCCTTTACTGGCTTCAGTGAAGAAGCGCTGACGCTGACTGGGCTTGAGGTGCCTCAAACAGCGTTGACCTTGTTGACCGGTAGTACGTACAGCCTCAGCGTGAAGGCGGTATACGCCAACGGGCGTCGTGAGGACATCAGTCTGGGAGCCACTTATGTAGTGTCTGACTCGAGTATCATCCACGTTGTCAACGGTCGGTTGATGGCCCGTAAAGACGGCCAAAGCATTGTCACAATTGGGTACAAGGGCCCTTTGGGTCATCAAAAAACGGTATCGTTGCAGATCAAGGCATCAACCTTCCCGCTGACAGCCTCTCTGTTCAATCCTTCCATCTACGCCAGCGGCACCTTCAACGAGCAGACAAAAACCCTGGTAACCGGTCAATACGGCTTCGGAGGCTGGGTGTTCGATCAGGGTGTGAATTTGTCTGACTACAGGTTTCTGGTAGCCAAACTTGGCGCTGACAATACTGGGGGTGTATCGTTTCGAGTTTTCGATGAAAACAACTACTGGACGGGGGCTGCCCAATACGATTTCGGCACAACAAGGCGGGTGGTGGTGACACTATCCAATATGTACCGCTCAGGTACGTCAACCAAACTCGATCCTTCCCATATTTACATTGTCGGGTTCTGGTCGTTCGGCAACAGCCCTATCGTGATCGACAACGTTTACCTGACGAACAACCCCAATTACGAACCCCCGGTTGGGTTGGAATACCCGGCAACGCGTGTGAGACCCCATGAACGGGTAGATGTGTACACGATTATGGGGGTTCGTGTTCGTACGGGCGTCGTCAGCGAGGAAGCGGTGAAAGGCCTGCCGCCTGGGTTGTATCTGGTAGGACGGCAAAAAGTGCTGGTAACCCATTGATTGGTCGTGAATTAAATTATTAATTAACAGATACATACATGCTTAACCACAGCCACATGAAACCACCTCTTTTTCTCTTTTTTGCCTTATCTACCTTGACACTCTGTGCAGGTGCCGTGCAGGCTATACCCAACGGCGCCACAACCTTGTGGTACCCCAAGCCAGCCACTGTCTGGAACGAAGCCTTACCCATTGGCAATGGCCGCCTGGCTGCCATGATCATGGGCGATCCGGCCAACGAACAACTGCAATTGAACGAAGCCACTTTTTGGTCTGGCGGTCCTTCCCGCAACGACAACCCCGAGGGACTCATCGGTTTGGATTCCATCCGTCGCAGCATTCAGCAGGGTGACTTCAGGAAGGCCGACCAGTTGTCCAACCGTTACCTGACAGCCAAACAACTGCATGGCTCGAAATTTCAGAACGCCGGCTTCCTCAACCTGCATTTTGAAGGGCATGATGCCTACACCGATTATCAGCGAAGGCTGGAGTTGGAAAAAGCCCTGTTCACCTGCTCATACACCGTTAACGGCGTACACTATACCCGTGAAGTACTGGCCTCACTGTCAGATCAGGTGATTGTGGTCAGGCTCACAGCCAGCAAAAAAGGCAGCCTAACCTTCAGCTTGGGTTTTGACGCGCCCTTAAAGCAGGCCATCAAGGCCATGGGTCCTGACATGCTGGAGATGACAGCCCTCTCTGGCAATCACGAGGGGNNGGTGGTCGGTTAACGGAAGGTGATGGTGGCTTGAAGGTTACCGGAGCCGATGAAGTGCTGATTTTCGTCTCCATGGCCACCAACGTGGTTAATTACGCTGACATATCGGCCAATGAGGTTGCCCGTTGTCAGGCCGCTCTGACGCCAGCCAGCCGTTTATCCTGGAATAAACTGTACCAGCGCCACCTAAAAGCCTATCAAACCTTTTTCAATCGGGTTAAACTCGACTTAGGTAGTACCCCGGCTGCCCAACGGCCAACGGACGAACGGGTACGTACCTTCGCACAATCGGACGATCCCGCTTTGGTGAGCCTCTATTTCCAGTTTGGACGTTACCTGCTCATCGCCAGCTCCCAACCCGGGGGCCAACCCGCTAACCTGCAGGGTTTGTGGAACGGCAGTGTCAATCCGGCCTGGGACAGCAAATACACCATCAACATCAACACGGAGATGAACTACTGGCCGGCTGAAAAATGCAACCTGCCCGAAATGCACGAACCCCTTATTCAGTTGGTGAAGGATTTGTCTGAAACAGGCAAGGAAACAGCCCGTGTGATGTACGGTTGTGACGGGTGGGTCGCTCACCACAACACCGATATCTGGCGCATCTCCGGTGTGGTTGATTTCGCTAACGCCGGTCAATGGCCCATGGGCGGTGCCTGGTTGGTTCAACACCTCTGGGAAAAATACCTCTATAGCGGCGACAAAACCTACCTGGCTGAAATTTATCCTGTGTTGCGCTCGGCTTCCGCTTTTTACGAAGATTTTCTGATTGAAGAGCCAGGCAAAGGTTGGCTGGTGGTCAGTCCTTCCATCTCCCCCGAGAATACGCCCCAGGGACACGCATCTGCTTTAACGGCGGGTACCACCATGGATAATCAGTTGGTCTTCGATTTGTTTTCCAAGACCATTGCCGCGGCTGCCCTGTTGAACAAACCGGCAGCCGAGGTGGCCAACCTCAAACACTTGTTGGATAAACTGCCTCCCATGCAGGTCGGGAAACACGGGCAATTGCAGGAATGGCTATACGATTGGGACAACCCCAACGACAAACACCGTCACATCTCTCATTTGTACGGCTTGCACCCAGGTAATCAGATTTCACCATACCGCACCCCCGAACTCTTTGATGCAGCGCGCACCAGCCTGGTACACAGGGGCGATGTGTCCACTGGTTGGTCCATGGGCTGGAAAGTAAATACCTGGGTNNGCTCGACGGCAACAGGGCCCGCAAGCTCATCACCGATCAGTTGACCCTGGTCGATCCGGTGAGGGGCGGTCGTAACGGTGGAACCTACCCCAACCTGTTTGATGCCCATCCGCCCTTTCAGATTGATGGCAACTTCGGCTGTGCGGCCGGCATCGCTGAAATGTTGATGCAATGTCACGATGGCAGCCTGCACCTCATGCCGGCTTTGCCCGATGACTGGTCTAACGGCTCCATCAGCGGCTTAAGGGCCTACGGTGGATTTGAAGTTGGTTTCAAGTGGAAAAACGGTCAGGTGACAACCATTACCCTCACGTCCAAACTGGGTGGAAACTGCCGACTCAGGGTGCCCAATCGGTTGGCATCGGTTAAAGGTATGGCGGAGGCCCAGGGAAACAACCCCAATCCCTTTTACGAAACGCCTGAGGTCAAACCTGCCTTGATAGCCCCTGACGTTACATTAAATAAGGTCAATCTGCCTGTTACGTATCTTTACGACCTTCCGACCAAAGCCGGAGAAACCTATGTTTTGAAAGCAGAAGCACTTGAACGTCAATAAATCCACCATTTCTACGTACGATTCTCCCTGAATACACATTATATTTGCCAGCGATTAAATCAACACATTATGACGAAACACACGTATTCTCCCTACATTTTTGGTATTACGCTCGTTGCCACGCTTGGCGGCTTGCTGTTCGGCTACGACACCGCCGTGATTTCCGGTGCAGAAAAAGCGCTTCAGAGTTATTTGATCAATCCGCTTGGTTTGGGCTCGTTTGCCCACGGAGCCACGGTATCGAGTGCCTTGATCGGTTGCATCATCGGCGGGGCTTTATCCGGTATTTTTTCACGACGACTGGGTCGCAAACGCTCCCTGCAACTAGCGTCTGTACTCTTTTTTGTGTCAGCCTTAGGGTCTGCCTATCCTGAATTTCTGTTTTTCAACGTAGGAGAACCCACCATGGGACTTCTATGGGCGTTCAACGTGTATC
>DOBD01000224.1:4302-5538 GCA_003506275.1 Bacteroidales bacterium
AACCAGTTTGCCATCATCTTCGGGATGTTGGTGGTTTATTTCGTAAACTGGGGCATTGCCAAGGGGCAACCCCTTGAATGGATCAATGCCATCGGCTGGCGCTATATGTTTGGTTCGGAAGCCATACCGGCTGCCCTTTTTGGTTTGTTCCTCTTTATGGTGCCAGAAACACCCCGTTACTTGGCCATGGTCAATAAAGATAATGAGGCCAAACGGGTTTTGACCAAGGTCATCGGGCAGGAAAGCAAGGCCGTAAAAATCCTCGCGGAAATTAAAGCCAGCTTTGCTGATGTTGAGAAAGTGGGTGTGTTCGCCTATGGTAAGGTGGTCATCATTGTTGGTATTCTCCTTTCTGTATTCCAGCAGTTTGTAGGTATCAACGTGGCCCTTTATTACGCGCCCCGTATCTTTGAAAGCATGGGCGCTGCCAAGGACGCTTCCATGTTGCAGACGATAGTCATGGGACTGGTTAACGTGGTTTTCACCGTCGTTGCCATCCTGACAGTCGACAAATGGGGCCGCAAACCCTTGTTGATTGTGGGTTCCATCGGTATGGCCATCGGTATGTTCGCCATTGCTGGTCTTTCGTATTTCGANNTTTCATCATCATCTATACCGCTTCTTTCATGATGTCCTGGGGCCCGATTTGTTGGGTACTGATCTCTGAAATCTTCCCCAACAAGATCCGCGGTCAGGCCGTCGCCATTGCCGTAGCCGCTCAATGGGCTTCCAACTACTTGATTTCCTCAACCTATCCACCTATGATGGAATTCAGTGGCGCCATGACCTATGGCTTCTACGGCCTCATGTCCGTGCTTTCCGCTATCTTCGTCTGGAAGATGGTTCCCGAAACCAAGGGTAAATCACTGGAAGCATTGGAGCAGGTTTGGAAGAAGAAGAAATAAGTCTGCGCTAAGAGCTGTCTTGAAAACCGCCCGCCCTACTGCTCGATTTTGGTGGGGGGACTAAAAAAAGCGACGTGATGAACGCCGCTTTTTTTGTGGTTAACCGTTACACAATCTGTGTCTCTTTACCAGAGCAAAACGATGCGGAACTTCATTGTTTCGGGTCGTTCATTGACAAAATCTGAATTGGTGACGTAAAAATTCATATACCCCACTTCGTAATCATAGTCGATGGTGCGTGTCCATAAATCGCCGGCAAGATTCTCGTAATGACGTACATAGGGGAGTTGTTGCTGGTAATCAGCTGTTTTATAGTAGGCTTGAACCATGC
>DOBD01000184.1:0-3453 GCA_003506275.1 Bacteroidales bacterium
AATGTTTGAAAGCCGCCTGTTCTTCGTCGATAAGCTCATCGATATGGGGGCTCAGATTATCCTGTGCGATCCCCACCGCGCCACTGTCATCGGCTTGGGCAAGGACCACGTGCTCAGAGGCAGTGTGATGTCATCACCCGATATCCGTGCCGGTATTGCCTTGCTCATTGCAGCCATGTCGGCCAAAGGAAACAGCCTCATACACGGCATTGAACAGATTGACAGGGGGTACGAGCACATTGATGAACGATTGAACCGGCTCGGAGCGAAAATAACCAGACAAACCCTATGATACGTCGTTCTACCGTCGTGCCGGTCGGGCGTTTTTACAAGACGCACGGAGTAAACGGCGAACTGGCCTTCACCTACACGTCCACTTTGGTGGAATCGGTTGAGGCCGATTGCTGGATTGTCGACATGGATGGCATCCTGGTGCCTTTTTTTCCGACGTCCTGTCGTTTTCGTGGCAAAGAGGCCGCGTTGGTCTGCCTGGACGGAATCAACTCCGAAACCGACGCCAAAGCCTTGGTGGGCAAAGAAGTGTTCTTTTCCAAAGACTACCTGGATGAAAACACGGATGAATCCCTGACTTGGGACAATCTGATTGGTTTTACGGTGGTGGACGAACAAGCCGGACCCCTGGGTACCATACAGGCTGTGGAAGACAGCACCCTGAACACCCTCCTGGTGGTATCCGATGGAAAAAAAGAAGTGCTCATCCCGTTGGCCGGTGATTTTCTGACCGGTATCGACGTGGCCACCAGCGAGGTGTATGTGAACGTGCCCGAAGAACTGCTGACATTGTAGAGGCGTAAACCAGACGGATGATAACAGCCAACAGCCTATCAATCGGATACCGCAAAGGAACAATGCGGCGCGACGTGCAACAGAACCTGAACCTGAAAGCGTCCAAGGGGGAACTGATTGCCATCCTGGGCCCCAATGGGTGTGGTAAATCCACGTTATTAAGAACCCTGGCCGGTTTGCAGCCCGTGTTGGCCGGCTCGGTGACGATAGATGGCAGCTTGTTATCCTCGCTGTCCCCCGCAGCCAGGGCGACGCGCATCAGCCTGGTTTTGACCGACCCGGTGCAGGTTATTTACCTGACAGTCAGAGCTCTGGTGGCCATGGGGAGGCATCCGTATACCACCTTGACCGGTCGTTTGTCGGCGGCCGACCATCAAGCGGTGGACAACGCCTTACGCGCTGTTCGTATGGAAGCCTTTGCTGATCGCTATATACAGGAATTATCGGATGGTGAACGTCAACGCGTCATGATTGCCAAAGCGTTGGCTCAGGATACCCCCCTTGTGTTGCTGGATGAACCAACGTCCCACCTTGATCTGCCCAATCGGGTGGAAACGATGTTGCTACTCCGGAAATTGGTGGTCGAGCTGGGAAAAACCATCCTGTTGTCCACCCATGAGATTGATCTGGCCTTGCGCCTGGCCGATCGCATTTGGTTGATGCAACCTGAAGGTGGCATGGTGGAAGGTACCCCGGAAACGTTGATGCAACAAGGAAAGATTCAGGCCGTATTCAAAAGCGATGGTTTTGGGTTTGAAGCCGAAACAGGACGTGTTATTATATTTTAAGGTTTGTCTTAGGCCGTCATACCACCTAATTTTTGTATTTTCGCAACAAATTCCGTCAACCGACACTTATTTTGCGTGAAACACAAACAACGACGCTTCTTCGACAGGCTTAAAAAGAAATTCCAACTGTCCATTTTCAACGAGAGCACCCTCGAATCGATGTTCTCGCTGCGGGTGTCCTGGCTGGATGGCATCCTGTTGCTGTTGTCTGTCTTTGTCATTCTTTTTTTTCTGTCCTTTTTTCTCATCCGTTACACACCGGTTGGTGCTTTCATGCCGCCATATATGGACGTTAGCGTGCGTAATCGGCTGGTTGAGCATGCCTATAAAGTGGATTCCCTGACAAACGTCATATCCCAACAAACCGTTTACATCGATGTGGTCAAGGGGATAGTGGCGGGAAATATCAACGTGGACAGCACAGATTCCGAGGGACATCAGATTCCGATTGATACCCTGGCCAACCGTCATATGGCGCTGATGAAAGCGACCAGCCAGGAAGAAGCCTTCAGAAAACGCTATGAAGAACAGGAAAAATACAACCTTTCGACGTTGAATACGTCAGGCAATACCAATGTGCTGCTGTTTTATCCACCGGTCAAAGGAGAAGTGACTTCGACCTTTGATCCCCGCCTCCGTCAGTTCGGGGTTGATGTCAAGGTGAACGAGCGACAAGCAGTCTTAGCTGTGTTGGCCGGAACGGTGATTTATGCGGGCTATGACCCCGATTTTCGCTACGTCATTCAGGTACAACACGCTGATGATTATGTATCAGTGTATAAATATACAACGGAGTTGCTCAAGAAGCCCGGCGATTTGGTCAAGGCCGGCGAAGCGCTGGCGATGGTCGGCAAGGTGTCGGGCAGCCCTGAACAACCTCATTTGTATTTTGAATTATGGCAACGGGGCATCGCCCAGAACCCGGTTGAACTCGTGCTATTTTAGTGTATGCGCATGCAAACAGATAAGCCCCCCAAACAAGTAGCCATCCTGGGTTCGACTGGTTCCATCGGCTCCCAGGCCCTCGNNCCTCGATGTTGTCAGGTCGCATCCGGATCGTTTTGAAGTGTACGCCCTGACAGCCAACAATCAAGTTGAGTTGCTTATCAAACAAGCCATCGAATTTCAGCCCGATGCGGCCATCATTGCCAACGAAGCGCATTACGCACGGTTGAAAGAAGCCCTGGCACCCTGGCCCATCAAGGTCTACGCCGGCATGGACGCCATTGCCCAGGTGGTGCAAGCAGCCCCCATCGACATCGTTTTGACGGCCATGGTGGGCTATGCCGGACTCAAACCGACCATGGAGGCCATCAAGGCCGGCAAGGTAATCGCCCTGGCTAATAAAGAGACCATGGTGGTGGCCGGTGAGATCATCAACGGGCTGGCCATGGCTCACGGCGTACCCATCTTGCCCGTCGATTCCGAACATTCGGCCATTTTTCAGTGTTTGGAATTTCAAAATCCCCTGGAAAAAATCATCCTGACAGCCTCCGGTGGCCCTTTCCGTACCCTGGATGAGGCGGCGTTGGCCAAGGTAACCAAAGACCAGGCACTCAAACACCCCAACTGGGATATGGGCGCCAAAATCACCATCGATNNCGATTCGGCCACCATGATGAACAAAGGCTTCGAGGTCATCGAGGCCAAATGGTTGTTCAACATGAAGGTTGATCAGATTGAGGTGCTGGTACATCCACAGTCAATCATCCATTCCATGGTTCAGTTTCACGACGGCTCCATCAAGGCTCAACTGGGGTTGCCTGATATGAAGCTCCCCATCCTGTATGCGTTATCTTTCCCTGAACGCTACAAAACGACCTTTACCCGGCTGGATTTTTCAACCGTTTCCCAACTC
>DOBD01000184.1:3485-3919 GCA_003506275.1 Bacteroidales bacterium
GCGGCCAACGAAGTCGTGGTCGACGCGTTCCTGCACGACCGCATCAGCTTTCCCGGCATGTCCGATGTGATAGCCAGGGCCATGTCAGATATGACATTCATTTCCTCACCAACCTATGACGATTACGTGCAGACCGACAAGGAATCCAGGTTGCTGGCTACCTCGTTGCTGCCCCGTTAATACCTAATCCGTTAACTCAAACCACTATGGATATCTTTTTGACCCGCGCTCTCCAACTCATCGTCAGTCTTTCCATTCTCGTCCTGATTCACGAGTTTGGCCACTACCTGTTTTCCCGCCTTTTCAAGGTGAGGGTTGAGCGTTTTTACCTGTTCTTCAACCCCTTGTTTTCCATTGTTCGCATCAAAAAGCTGGGTGGCAAGTTGAAATTTGCCTGGTTCTCCCGCAAAGCTCCTGAAACGTTCAAGGAAGCG
>DOBD01000271.1 GCA_003506275.1 Bacteroidales bacterium
GTCTGCTTACCATCGGGTGTGTACTTGGGTTCGTCCGTTTCTGATAACCTCAAGACAAGATCTTCCATGGCTTCAGGAGACAAAAAACGTCCTGCAGGTATGGCTGCCAGTTTGGCCAATTTCAAGGCCATACGCTCCTTGGCATTCTCAACAGGAGTAGAACCACCATCGGCGTTGTTGTCAATAAGAGCCATTACCCAGGCTTCTGCCTGCTGAGGCTGTCCTTCCATGGGAATCGCCGTCACCTCGATGGTGTCGGCCGTAATGTTAAACTGGAATCCCACTTGTTCCAACAGGGGAAGTGCTGCGTCAAAATCCTGACGCTGACCGTGATCAAGACTGAGAGACAACGGAAACAGTAGCGCTTGTGAAACAACTTTCTGAAGAGCCAACTGACGCAAATACCGTTCGTACAAGATACGTATGTGAGCCCTGTGTTGGTGAATCAATACCAGGCTATTCCGGCAATTCAGGGCAATATAGGTGGCAAATAGGTGAAATTTTGGTGCTTCGATATCCAGGATACATTGATTTTCCCGGGCAACGGAAGTATCAAACAATGTCTCAGTGTTGTTTCCCTCTGTCCATGGGTTAGACCAGACCCCTTCTTGCATCACCGAATCGGAGAGGCCATCTCCTTCAGCGGAGGAATCGTTGCTGGCTGTTGATCCTGAATCAGCCTTAAAACCCTCATACAACGAAGCCCAATCGGAGGGACGTTGACTGGCACCGGTATGGCCTGTCGATGTATGGAAAGGGTTATAGGAGGGATTGAAGGAGACCTTGGGGGGATCCACCCGACGGTCATGCCTGAATACATCGATATCGGGCGCATCGTCCCTGTCGAAATCGATGGAGGGTACCGCATTGAATTTCCCCAACGCTTCCCTGACGGTGGCGTGTACAATGGGCCAGATCGCCTGTTCGTGTTCGAACTTTACTTCCGTTTTGGTGGGATGAATATTGACATCCAAGGCTTCGGGATCTACCTCGAAGTAGAGGAAATAGGCTGGCTGCATACCAGCGGGCAACAGTGTTTCATAGGCCTTGAGGACAGCATTCCTGAAGTACTTGTGGCGAATGAAGCGACCATTGACGAAAAAGTATTGTAGAGGATCGCGTTGGCTGGCTGCAGCGGGATCACCCACAAAGCCGGTGATGGAAATCAGGGCCGTTTTTACTTCGACAGGATATAACTGCTTGTGCAACAAACCTCCTGAACGCTTTCCAAAAAGCGCCAGNNGTTGCTTCAGCGGGCCGGGGACCAGTTGATAAATCACCTCCTCGTTGTGAATCAGACTCAACACCAATTGAGGGTACACCAAGGCAATATGGATGAATTCATCCCTGAGGTACTTAAGTTCCTTGGCGTTATCGCCCAAAAACTTGCGACGGGCCGGTATGTTGTAAAAAAGGTTACGCACCGTCATTCGGCTGCCTTGAGCTGCCAAGGTGGGTTCTTCATTAGTGATCGTACCACCATCCAATTCAATTTTCCAGGCCAGTTCGTCGGCAGCCCGCCTGGTTACCAATTCCACCTGAGCCACGGCGGCGATGGATGCCAGGGCTTCACCCCTGAAACCCATCGTTCGAATGTGGAACAAGTCGTCAGCCTGTCTCAATTTGGAGGTGGCGTGACGTTGAAAGGCTATTCTGGCATCCTCCGGGCTCATGCCTTTGCCGTTGTCGACCACCTGAATCAAGGTCCTGCCGGCTTCCTTAAGACGGACATCCACCTGAGTTGCACCGGCATCGATGGCGTTTTCCATCAATTCCTTGATGACGGAGGCCGGCCGTTGCACCACTTCTCCGGCTGCAATTTTATTGGCAACGGATTCAGGCAATATGTGTATAGTCGTTTCCATGATCGTTACGTTACTCGCTGGCCTTGACTGGCGTGATGCTCACCCGCCTGAACACATCTTCGGGATGGGTAGGCCTGGCCTCACCGTACCACATGAAGCGCCGCAGGTATCGTTTATCGGCAGGCAATTTATCCAACGGATAGAAGGTCCCTTTGGGCTGCGGCCATACCAAGAGTTTTTCCAATTTACCCTCTTTGCGGAACATGGTGAGGTAACTGCCCTCCAAGCGGTTGAGTCCCATGACCAGGTCATCCTCGTCGATAGGCAGGTAAATCGTCTCAGCATTACCACTGATTTCCACCCGCACCACTTCGTTGCTCAAACTGTCAAAAAACGCCACGAGCTCCTTTCCCGAAGATTGATTGTACAGGGAATCCCGTTCCCAGGCAATTACCAAGGCTGATTGATCAACCCGCAAGCGTTCCGGCCTGTTCGATTTGGTGTGAAGGAACATGTCATTACCGGTGAGTTGTTGCTCCTCCGACCAGATGACCGGCAACCCTGTCAGGTAGAGAACGGAATCCTTGGTGGAATAATACATGGAATCGCAGAGCCCTTGCAGATCCGAGCGGTAGAAACGGACACCGTAAAATGCCCTGACGGTCTGATAAATGGAGTCTTTGACACTCAGCAAGGTGTCAGCGTGTAGATAGAGGGTGTCCTTGGAGGAATGTTCAATCAACAGCGCATTCTTGGTTAACAAGGCATAATCGCGTTGTTCATCGCTGTATCCGTACTGTCCTTTTAATGTAACCTGGTTTAGTGTATCTACGATGACCACGTTGCCATAGCCAATGCCGATACCGGTCAAGCTGTTGTAATCCAACGTATCGGCTATCAAATGCCTGTTGGTCGTGTTCGCATAGGATCGATCCAGCAGGTGGCTTTGTTCGGTTTTGGTGTTGTACCATCCCTTGGTGGAATAAATGTAGCCGCTGTCTGAGACGATCTCGGTAGGGCTCGCGATGCTGGCCACCTCGGTCGTGGTGTTGTAGAACAGTTGCTGAGTGGTCATCACGAAATCAGGATTGACCAGTTTCACGTCGTTCTTGAACCAGGCCTCCTTGGTATCCGTACCGTATTGTCCATATTCCGACGACAGTTCGTTGGTGCCTTCCTTGCTTTCGTCTACCAGCAAACCCCCATCAAAAAAATAGCCCACATTGGCCATCCGGTCGAAATTGAGGCTGTCGGTAAACAGGGTCACATCCCGGTTTTCCAACCGCACCATTTCCCTGGCTTTGGCCAGTTTGGCATTGCCGTCGTAATACATCCAGGCTGCGTACAGGAACAACGTGTCTCCTTGTTCCATGTGGACATTGCCCAGCGCAAGCAAGGAATTGGTGGAACGATAGAAAAATGCTGAGTCGCAGTAAAGCCTGGCACTATCCTGCCTGAACACCACGTCACCAGTTGCCAGCTGATAGTCAGGCCCTTTGGCTTTGTCGAAAGAAAGTTTTAACGCATGCTCCAAGTAAATTGAATCGCGGCGACCCTTTTGGTTGGATTGGCGCATCTTGTTCACGTCGGCCACGGGAATGGTTGTTTTTCCGGAAGCCGTCGTTGGAGGCACAACAGGCACGGCCTTGGTTGTTTTTGTCGTCTGAGTTGTGGACTTGGATGGCTGAACAGGTTGTAGTTCCCGTTTTTTTTGGGTCTCTCTGGGCTTGGTGGTTACGTCAAACGGATTTTTTCTGCCCTGCGTGGTCGTTTGAGCGGCCATTAGGACAGGAAAAAGGCATAAAAAACACAACAAGGGTATTTTATGCCTCCATCCTTTGTCTGAAACCCGCTGTCTCATGATGCCTTCCTGATCCATCCGGGGTATTTGAAGGTACAATTCCGCCAATTCTCACTGATGCGAATATAGGTCTTGGCCTGCTTTGACTTGATCCAATCATCAATGATCTGACTGCGTTTATGTTCGAGCACCATATCCTTGAGTGCCTGAAAGTCGTCGGTGAGTGATGCCTTGTGGGCTTTGGTCTTGGTTTTTACCCGAATGATGGCACACACCTCCTTGTCTTTATTTTCCAGGCGCATCACAAAAGGAGCTGAAATTTCACCGACGTTCATCTGATAAACCACCTTGCTAACATCCTGGGGTAATTCTTCCAAGGTAAATCGAGAAGTCAGCGACCGTGGGTTGACCAACAGCCCTCCGTTTTTACGGGTATCTTTGTCTGCTGAGAAAAACTGGGCTGCCTCGCCGAACGTGATTTTTTGATTCCGGATCAGATCGGCGATGCTGTCAAGCCGTTGCAGGGTTTTGTTGCGTTCCAGGGTCGAGACCTTTGGTTTGAGCAAGATATGACGGCAATTAATGCGGTCGCCTAATTTTTCAATCAATTGAATGATGTGAAAACCATATTCTGTCTCCACGATTTTGGATACCCGCTTGGGATCGGACAGAGAAAAGGCGACATTGGCAAATTCAGGTACCAGTTCGGCTTTACCCATAAACCCCATTTCACCGCCTACCCTTGAGGTCCCTCTGTCTTCCGAGTACATCAACGCCAGCGTTGAAAAGTTTTCTCCATTGTTGATGCGTTCGGTAAAATCACGCAGACGCTCTTTGATGGCTTCCACCTCTACTTGATCATACGGGGGCTCCATGGTGATGATTTCCACTTCCATTTCGCCCGGTATGGTCGGAATGCTGTCTTCGGGCAGGGATTTGTAGTACTGACGGATCTCAGCCGGTGTAACCTTGACGTCTCCTATCAACTTACGTTGCACTTCCCCCATGATGGATTGGATCCTGGCTTGTTCCCGCCACATTTCCCTGAGTCGGGAAATCGGTTTGCGGGCGTATTCTTCCAGTTTTTCCTTGGATCCGTAAAAGGTGATGCTCCGATTCAGCTGACGGTCAACAGTAGACAGGATCTCACTTTCATCGATGCTGATACTGTCCAGGTCGGCCTGGTGAAGGTATAATTTCTGAATGGCCAACTGCTCAGGAATGACACAATAAGGGTCCCCATCAAACTTGACGCCCTCGAGCTGAGCCTGAAGGCGTTGATTTTCCACCTCAGACCGCAGGATGGGTTCATCACCCACCACCCAGACAATTTCATCGATGATGTTGTCCTGGGCGTTGGCTGAAGGGGCGCCAAACAAGGCCAGGGCTGTCAGCAAAAAAAGGAATAGCTTCTTCACGTTTACGTTGGTTTGTTATAGAGGGTCAACCGACCGTCTTCGGCGGCCTTGTTTTTCAAATCCGTTTCAAATTGTTTGATGAAAGCCGTCTTGCGGGCGTTCAACATGACGTTGACCACCATGGGTTTGGCATAGTCAAACGGGGCGNNTCTGAGACATAAAGGAGGTAGGTAAAGGACTCGTCGGTCACTTCGACAGTCCGGCCCCCCTTGGTCAGATCGGGCCCTTTGGCAGCCAGATCGGGCACACTGCCCACGATGTCGGTCAAGGGTGTCCACTGCTCCATGAAATAATTGAATACACTGGCATACTGTACGCTGTAACGTTCTATTTGCTGCATGTTGCGGGTATCAGGCTCAGACAACCATTTTTTCAACCCTGAAATATTGGGCGCGTTTGTCGGCACTTTAAGAAAAATACCCTTGACCAAATCCTTGTCAGCGGTGAAGCGGTTCTTGTGAGCTTCGTAATACTGCTTAAGCTCGTCTTCGTTTACTTCAGCCTTGAAACGTTCATTGAGTACCCGTTGCTGATATTCGTAACGCATCAGCGAACGGCGGTAATTCTCCACCATCTGCTCCATTTCTTTGGACTCAGGGATGTTCCTGACCGCCATTTGGTAAACAAGGATGTCGTTTATCCGGCTGTTGAGGTATTCCTGCACATAATTGGTGCTGTCCTGGGACGACAAACCATCCGGCATGCCATTCAGCGCTTCATCCAGGTAGATACTTTCACCACCGACTTCGGCCAAACGCACCCTGTCTGAGGCCTCATCGGGCGACAGACAGGTCTTGAGCAACAAAGGGATCAAGGCAACCACCAAAAAAACTGTCTTCATGCCAGGTAGCTGGTTTCACGTTTTTTATCAGGTGGTAAAGATACGGAAAAAGCGGCAAAGCCGTAAAGGCTTAATTTTTATTAACCGTAGCAGCCACCGCTTTATCGATGGAAACGGTGTATTTCTTCCTTAATGTCGTCAACCATTGCTTTTCCAGGTACGTTTGGTAATCGGAAACGACCAGTCCGCGAACATCGGTGTAGTCTTCCGGACCTTTTTTCAGGAGTTTGCCTTGAAGAACAGGGATAGGAAGACGTGGATCCTTCTTGGTGTTGGCTTGTTTGAACACCAGCGAGTCAACGGCACCATTGTCTCCCTGGGCATAAAGGCCACGTTCTACCCGTACCAGCATGGTGGTGTCGGTGTTGAAGGTACGCCTCAGGACGACGCCGACTGAGTCGGCCGGTAATTTGCGCAGCATTTTCTTGACACCGGCAGCCGTCTTCTTGTCGGCACAATGGACCACAAACCCCTTGTAGCGCGGTTTGTCCCAGGCGTAGTTCGACTTATTGGACGTGAAGTAGGCTTCGAGGCCTTTGGTATCTAGAGAGGCCTTGTCCCACACTTCCCGGTTGCTGATTTCAAACAACAGGATGCCATCCCGGTATTCCTGCATCAAGTGGCCGAATTCGGGGTATTTTACTTCCAGACGGCTATCTTCGTAGGCCAATACTTCTTCCTGTGAAAAGTCGTCCAACGCTTTATTGAGGTTGTTGAAGGCTGTTGGTTTTCCTGCCAGGTAAGCAACAAACTGGCTGGCGGACACGGTACGATCTCCCAGGGTAAACAGGGTGGTTGCAGCGTTGCGAAGCTGCTTCACACCGGTGGAGTCGCCTGTCAGTCTCAGTTTGTCGTAAGCTTGGATGAAGGCAGCGCGGGTGCTTTCATTCACCTTGTAGTCGTAGGCTTGCTTCAACTTGGCAACCAGGCGCCTTTGAGGTTCCTGAGCCCTTTCGTCCTGATTGATGATGCTGCTGATCTCGCTCATCATTTCCTCTTGAGAGGGATAGGGCAAGAACTCCAACGCTTTCACGATGTGCCAACCAAAACTGCTTTGGAAAGGCTCGGATAGTTCACCTGGTTTAAGTTTGTAGACGGCGTCCTCGTATTCGATGGGCAGGGAGCCGCAAAAAAGCAGCTGGTACTCACCGCCACGGCTGCTGGATCCTTGGTCATCCGAGGATTCCTGCGCCAACTTGGCAAAGTCGGCTCCACCTTTCAGCTGCTCGTACAGGTCGAAAATGGCTTTCTTTGCCGCCTCCTTGGCTTCCGGATCTGAAGTTGGGTCCACCTTCTTCATGATATGGGCCGAACGGTAGCGGCCGGGAGCTTGCCGACGGCTGTGCACCTTCACGATGTGGTAGCCGAATTGGGTGCGCATCGGCGCACTGATCTGCCCGACAGGGGTGCCGTATAGTATGTTTTCAAACGTATAAATGAAACGGAAACCGGTGACAAAGCCCAGGTAACCACCTTGTTCTCTGGAACCATCTTCCGAATACTGCCTGGCCAGGTCGGCAAAATCAACGTTACCTGAAATCGCCTGCTTGTACACATCGTTGATTTTGTTCCAGGCAACCAACGTATCTCCCGGCGTGGCGTTTGGATCCACATTGATCAAGATATGACTGGATTCCACGTACTCCCGGATTCTGTCGTACGTCTGCTTGGCCAACCAGGCTTCAGCGTCCTTATCCGTCAAGTAAGGGGTAACAAGTTGTTTGCGGTAGCCGGCCAGTTCGTTGATAAAGGCCTTGGTCGTATCAAGGCCTTGAGCTTCGGCTTCAGCTACCTTGAGCTTGAAATTGACAAAAAGATCCACGTATTCGTCAAACGACTGCTGATCGAAGGTGGTGTTGGTATTGTTCTTCTTCCAAATATACTCGAATTCAGACTTGGTGATGGCTTTGTCGCCGATGGTCATCAAGATGGGTTCGTTATCCTTGGCCATGGCCGCTGTCAAACCCAGTGTCAAGCAAAACAGTAAGGCGGTACGTTTCATTTTTAGGTAATTATGTTTCATTGGTACGATCTGTACAAACAGACGCAAACCTATAAACGTCAAACCGGGTGAAAAATTGTGTACCCGGTACGATCAATCGGCTCGGCTGTAATTGGGGGCTTCGCTGGTGATGGCCACGTCGTGAGGATGACTTTCAACCACCCCGGCAGAGGTTATCCGGGTGAACTGGGCTTCGTGCAGCTTTTCAATGTTGGGGGCACCGCAATAGCCCATGCCTGAACGAAGGCCGCCAATCATTTGAAAGACAACCTCGTAGAGACTACCCTTAAACGGCACCCTGGCGGCGATACCTTCGGGAACCAATTTTTTGTTATCGGTTTCTTCGGCTTGAAAGTACCTGTCTTTTGAGCCTTTCTCCATGGCTTCGAGCGAACCCATGCCCCGATAGGATTTGAATTTTCGGCCATTGAAGATGATGGTTTCACCGGGAGATTCTTCCACACCGGCCAACAGACCACCCATCATGACGCAGTGGGCACCGGCAGCCAACGCTTTGACCACATCGCCGGAATACCGCAACCCACCATCGGCGATGAGGGGAACATCGGTATCCTTGAGGGCCTGAGCGACATCGTATATGGCTGATAGTTGGGGAACTCCCACACCTGCGATGACACGGGTGGTGCAAATGGAACCGGGACCGATGCCCACTTTCACGGCATCAGCACCAGCCTCAACCAGCATCCTGGCGGCTTCACCGGTG
>DOBD01000190.1 GCA_003506275.1 Bacteroidales bacterium
CTCACCCTGAAAGCCACCAAAGCCACCTATACGCCCGATGAAAAAGCCAGGATTACCCTACCCAACCCCAAACAAGGCATGATTTTGGTTACCCTGGAAAAAGGCAACGAATTGCTCCGCTGGTTCTGGGTAGATCCCAAAGGTAAGGACAGCAAGGAACTCCTGTTGGACATTCCCCTTACCAAAGCGATGATACCCACTGTCTATGTGACCGTATCCGTGCTCCAGCCCCATGATCAAACCCTCAACGACAGGCCCCTGCGTCTGTTTGGCATCATCCCCCTAAACGTGGAAGACCCCGACAGCAAACTCACCTACAGCATCGCTTCCTCGGCCAGTCTGGCCCCCAACAAGCCCTTTACCCTGACCATTCAGGAACAAAACCGCCGAAAAAGTCAGTTGACGGTGGCTGTCGTCGAAGAGGGTTTGCTCAGCCTCACCCAATTCAAGACGCCCCAACCCTGGCAAGCCTTCAACCAAAAGGTCGGCCTGTTTGTGAATAGTTACGATGTGTTCTCCCACGTGATGAGCGCCAACAAAAGCGACGTGCTCCAAACCTTCTCCATCGGTGGAGCCGACGGCATGGATTACCGCGAATCACAACTCGACCCTGTGAACGGACAGCAACGATTTGACCCCGTTTGTCTGTTCAAGGGGCCCTTTACGACCGACAATCAGGGAAAAGCCACGGTCACCTTCACCATGCCCAACTACAACGGAGCCGTTCGCGTCATGGTGATAGGTACTGATGAAGGGCGTTTTGGCAGTGCAGAAAAATCCATCCCCGTACGCTCAGACCTCATCATCCAGCCCAGCCTGCCCAGCGTCCTGCATCCAGGTGACGTATTCACCCTACCCGTCGCTTTGTACGCCTACAACAAACACGTCAAAACGGCCACCCTCACCCTGGCCACCACAGGCCCCCTGGAAATCATCGGTTCACCCACCAAGACCGTCACGTTCGGTTCCAACCAGGAAGCCGATGTTCACTACCAGGTAAGGGTCAAAGCCGCCATCGGGCAGGCTTCCATCACCCTCAAGGGCCAATCTGGCACCATACAGGTTCACAGCAAAACCGCCATCCAGGTCGTACCCAGCGAACCCCGCGTGTACGACAAACTCACTCAGCCCATCGAGAAGGGTAAGACCCTCAGCCTCAACGTCCCCAAGATTGGATTGACGGGCACCAACAGGGCCAACCTGGAGGTGAACCTTTTCCCCAATATGGACTTCGACCACCGCTTGAAATGGCTCATTGACTATCCTTACGGTTGCCTCGAACAAATCACCTCCACCCTCTTCCCCCAACTGGGGCTCAAGAAAATGGGGTATTTCACTGAAACGGAAAATCGGGAAATCGACGTCAACCTCAATGAGGGTATCACTCTCTACCAGCAATACCTGTTGTCCAGCGGACTCTTCAGCTACTGGCCAGGGGAGAACGAGCCCTCCGAGTGGGCCTCTGCTTACGCCACCCATNNGCCGGTTACGCCGTTCCGGACCATGTGTACAACCGGGCAGTGAACGGTCAACGCAACGCGGCCAACCGTCACAGCGGAAAGAATCCGGTCAGGGTCTACCGCACCCTGGTGCTGGCGCTGGCCAATACCGCCTCCCTGTCGGAAATGAACATGCTGATGGAAAACAAACTCAACGAACTGAGCAATGCCGAACGATGGATGCTGGCCGCCGCCTATCAACTGGCTGGAGCCGAAAAGGCAAGTCAGACCATCCTCTCAAAAACCGACACCAAAACACAGGTCAATGAAAGCTTCGATTATACCTTCGGATCCATCTACCGCGACGATGCGCTCATTCTTTATTGCGCCACGCTGATGAAGCAGTCGGAAATCGCTGGGTTCATGNNCTGGTTTTATGTTGCTTGCTCTGGTCAACTACTTCAACACACAGGGCATTACTGCCGCCAACGGGCAGGTCCTTTCCGGTACGATAACCCTAGCCAACGGCAAGCAGGTCGAATTCAATCATCAGGGACGCTTTACGCTAACGCTTTACGATGTCGGCCAAACCATTCAGGTTAAGTTGAAGGATGGCTCTCAAGTGGACAAAGCCTACGTAACCTTGTCCTGGGACGGAGTGCCCCTGAAAGATGAGCGCGATGCCTACCAGAAAAATCTGCAACTCACTGTAGCGTGGTACGATGAGTACGGCAAGACCGTTGATCCGCAGACCACCAGGCAAGGCAGCACTTTGTACGGACGGTTCAGCGTAAAGAATGTAGGACCTGCCAGCGAGGTGAATGAGGTGGCCTTGGTGCAACTCCTACCTTCAGGCTGGGCCATAGACAACCTCAGGCTCAACAACACACTTCTGCCCGACTGGGTCAGGACCTGGAACATCAACAAGGAGACTTACCAGGACATCAGAGACGACCGTGTGATGTGGTTTTTCAACCTCAAGGGGAGCGAAACACTCGATTGTGTGGTCAAACTAACCTGTGTGCACGCCGGCGACTTCTGGTTACCGGCCACCCTGACAGAAGCCATGTACAACAGCGACTACAGCGCCAAGACCNNCAAGACCAACGGAAGGAGCGTTCATGTGGAAGCGTTTAACTAACCGGAAGTGGTTACTATGGACAGTGGCAGGCCTGGTGGGTCTGCCACTGCTCTATTGGTTGCTGCCCGTAGCCAACCCGTTGTTTAACGACGACTACAGTACGGTGGTAAAAGCCGAAAACGGCAGCCTGTTGCATGTTTTTACCAACCGGCAGGAACAATGGCACCTGCCACCCGACACGCTGACTGTACCCGACAAGCTGAAAACAGCCGTCATTCAGTACGAAGATGCCGGCTACTACAGACACCTGGGTGTCAACCCCGGCGCCTTGTTCAGGGCCTTGGGGCAGAACATCAAACATGGGACGGTGGTGAGTGGTGCCAGCACCATACCCATGCAAGTAGCCAGGATGGCCAGGCCCAAAAAACGTACTTACCTCAACAAAGCCAGGGAACTATTCCTGGCCATCAAACTCAGTGTGCATTATTCCAAGGCCGACTTGTTGAAACTCTACCTCGACCACGCCCCCTACGGTGGCAATGTGGTGGGATACCGAACGGCCTCTTACCGCTATTTCGGCAAGGAAGCCTATGCGCTCACCTGGAGCGAGGCCGCCACCTTGGCCGTGCTCCCCAACGCCCCAGGCCTCATCCACCCGGCACGCGCCGCCTCTTCGTTGCAGCAAAAAAAGAACCAGCTGCTGGAAAAACTCCATGAAAAAGGCTACCTGGACGACCAATACTACGAACTGGCCCTGCTGGAACCGGTACCGGACAGGGTCATACCTTTCGAATCACAGGTACCTCACCTGGCCAGGCACCTCAAGCAGGCTAATCCAGGTCGATGGCTCCTCCAAACCACCCTCAACGCAGCCCTGCAGAGCCAATGCAACCAGCTGGCCACCAAACACAAGAACAACCTGTCAAACTACGGCATCCACAACCTGGCCATCCTGGTGGCCGAAACCAAAACCGGCGCCATCAAGGCTTACGTAGGTTCGCCCGACTTTTTCGACCACGAACATGCCGGACAGGTGGATGGTGTTCGTGCCCCCCGCTCCTCCGGTTCCACGCTGAAACCCTTTCTCTACGGCTTGAGCATGGATGAAGGCATCATAACACCGAACAGCTTCTTACGAGACCTGCCCACCTATTTTGATGGATTCACACCCAACAACGCCAACCGGGAATTTCAAGGTGTGGTCACCGCCAGGGATGCTCTGGTGGAATCGCTCAACATCCCCGCCGTTCGCTTACTCAATACCTACGGCGTCTTTCAATTCTACAGTTTCCTGAAACTGGCCGGCACGACCACCCTTTTTCGTACGGCCGACGACTACGGATTACCCTTGGTCCTTGGCGGGGGTGAAGTGACGGCCTGGGACCTGGTCAAGCTGTACCGGGGACTGGCCAACAGAGGCGTGTTTCGCGACAACCACGTACTAGCCGACGAAACCACCAAAGCCTCCCCCCAACTGATCAGTGCCGGGGCCTGTTACCTGACCCTTGACATCCTCAAGGACCTCAAACGCCCTGGCAGCGAATACTATTGGCAACGCTTCAATTGGTCCAGGTCCATTGCCTGGAAAACGGGCACCAGCTTCGGGCACAAAGACGCCTGGGCTGTTGGTGTCACCCCCGAGTACACCATCGCTGTCTGGGTGGGCAATTTCAACGGTGAGGGCAATAAAAACCTAAGCGGCNNCGCTTTTCTTCGACATCCTGCAATGCCTGCCACAAAAGGGCAGCAATCGGTGGTTTACCAAACGTGCGACGGATTTTGCGCCCCTGACCCTGTGCGCCCTTTCCGGATTCAGGGCCACCGATGCCTGCCCGGAGGCCATCGAGGTCGATGTTCCTGTCGGCATGAAACCCCTGAAAGCCTGCGACTACCATCAATTCCGTTACTTTTCTACCGATGGCCGCTACCAAACCTGCTCGCAGTGCTGGCAATCACTGGGTGCCAAACGGAAATCAGTCACCCTTTACCCACCTGATATCGCCTTCTACCTCAAGGAAAAAGGGCAATACATTGCCCCTCTGCCGTCTCATTACCCGGATTGCCCCTCCTACTCCTCCGAAAGTACGCTCAAGCTCATCTACCCCAACCTGGAAGCCAAACTCTTCCTACCCAGGGATTACGACGGACAAACCCAGACCGTGGTCTGCAAGGCAGGCCATAGCGGCACCGACAAAAAGGTTTTCTGGTACCTGGATGAACACTACCTNNCCTTGGCAGCACCATTGCCAATCACGTGCTGAGCGTACGCTTCAAACCAGGTTGGAACCACCTGAAAGTCATCGACGAAACCGGCGCCCAGGACAGTCGCCTGGTGTTTGCTGTCGTGAAATAGCCCTGTCTGTTTTTCAGATACACATTAACGAAAATTTCCATCCAATACACATTTCAATCAGGTGTTCATACTTGATATTAAATCGGGGAGACAGTTGAACGATTGAAGGTCTGTACTCAACGCCCACAAAGAAACGTTTCCCTATCTGGTAATTGATCGGAAATAAGAATCCCATATCACTGTAAAAATGATCCACTGTACTAATGGGAATCCCCAAATCAAGTTTTCTACTGGTCCATCTGTTTCTCGAAACAGATAATCCATACCCCAGTTGAAGTCTTTTAATTTGATGTAATCTTGAGATCCCGAAATAAGCTGAGAGGTATCTTTCATCTGTTCCTGAGCCTAACTCCATTGGTATCCAAATGATTTCAGTCCTATTTAGCGCGCTGTTTAGTGTGATGCTTAAAATGGATTGATCGTTTAGACGAAAATCGGTGTTCAAACCAAGGCCTAACGTGCCTGCACCTAAATCATGCTTTGTACTCTCCATCTTATAGAAGCTATTGAATAAAGGTATGTATACCTTANNTAACATCCAAAAGCGGCCTTTTCGAAGGTCTCTTTTCAGGCATTGTATCAGAGCATGAAGGTTCATTGCCATCCTCAAATGATTCATGACAATCAGCATAACAGGTGAAAGATGAAAACAATAATGAAAGGATTGCAAGTTGAAACCTCATATTTATGATTAGTGGGAGAATCTGACCAGGTAAATCCACACATGCGTTTACTGATAAATTGCCTTGAAGCGCCTCAGCATGCTGGTATCTTTGGTGAACAAGGTTTTCAGCGTATCTGTAATAGTAAACGTTTCCCAGGAATGAAACACGTTGCCTTCCAACAGGTTGGAGTCACAGTAACAACTTAGGAGCAAGCTGTCTTCTGCTGTCAAAACATAGTTTTCTCCATAAAGATTATAGCGGTACTGTTCATACTTTTCGCGTAACTTGTTATTGTATATAAACAAGCTGGTGGTATCAGTAAAAGAATAGAGTCTTAGATAATTGGCCCCCATAAATCGTTCTACCTGTATATGCTGCCTGAGAAACGCTGCAGAATCACCTGCTTCTGTGTATAAAATTGTAGTATCTTGTGACATATCTGGATCTATTTCCATTCCTACAAAATCGTTCGTTTGATTCACGAGTTTGTAGTTCAAATACGCATCGTAGCACTCCCGCCCGCAGGATGAAAACCCAACGAGGCAACACAGCATCAGTAAAAAAATTCCCTGTTTAATCATACATGTTTATGGTGCTTTCAATAGTTGTTTTCAAAGTGGGGTTCAAGCCAATCAAGGCTGATTTAAATTCAGCAAGTTTGTTGTGCATCATAGCCCTTTCCATCGAACTTACGCTGCAACCAGCAGTTTCCAATTGTCTGAACATCACCCGATAATTAATTGGAAAAACGCTTGAATAATCCCTGTCTGCATCAAAATCATCCAAATAGTCCTCCCCCATTCTCATTTCCCTGTAATAAGCCCATCCTTCGAGCAAAGCAATGAGTTCCCAATTTAATCCATCTTTTTCCCCGTAAGGCGAGCCCAACATGGATTTGCTCACTTCCGTATTGATTAAGCCCGTCCACATAGCACTGGCATAAGCCGTCCCTTTACTCAATTCAATACGCCTAAAGTTAGAGGCATGAGCCAACTCGTGCCAAATAACAGAAATGTACGTGTTAGTTGCCCTCCTATGGCTATATTTATATTTATCATCTTCTTGCCATGTATCAATTTGTCCGGTTGATAGAATGATGTCTGGCAGGGAGGCAAGGTAGTAATTAAATAGCACTCCCCCAACAGCAGCCCCGGGTCCGGCGAAAAAAGTTGAGGCGTAGAAAGCAGCCAAAATACTGCCATTTACATAATTTTGATGGTTTTGAAACAAGGGTGAACTAAAGGCGCCGTCCATGTTGCGTAACGCTACATTCAAGTTGGAGGATGGGCGTGTCAGCCCCTCAACATCCATGACGGTCATGTACTCATAAAACGCATTATTGGTAATGCAGGCATCCCATGCATCGCTGGACGTCGTAAACGTCTTGGAGTAGCCATCGTTTGAATGCTCACCCATACCGTACTTTTGAACCCACAGACAGGAGGCCCAGGCAACAACCCTGTCAAAATCCCAGGTATTTGCTCCATGCCTGCCGGTGAAATAGATATAATAGGACGGATCACCTTCAAAGTTCTCTTTTGACTCATAATAACCATTTTGATCAGTATAGGCGCTGCTCCATCTAAACCAATTCCAAAAAAACACCTTAATGCCCTTGACAGGCACTGTCATTAATGTCGTTGAATTTTGAACACCCCCATTCGCATCCATCGAATGATAGGATTGCACGTTGATGGTACCACTTGGATAGTACTCGTACTCGTACCAGGTATGCCAGAGGAATTTCTTTTTTATTCTCCGTTTGATCTTTTGCATGCCGGATGGGATGGAAACGCCGGTTGATACCTTGCCGTAGTCGTTGCCGGTGTTGAAAAACGAAACCGCTTCAATCGTTTTTAAGGCATCAAGCATAACAGATGCAGGATCATTCAATAAGGAGGAATCATCAGCCACCTCTTCTGAGTAATAATCACTGTTCTCGTACAAAAACAATTCCTCTAAAACTTCATACGTTACTTTTTCAGGAGGCGTGTAGCCGACAGGCACCCTCGTATACAACCATGTGTATGGGCCAGACACTGAAGGATCCACATAATAATCTCCTTGTTGAATAATGGTATAATCCAGCGGAAAATCAAAGAGGGTCAAAAGGCTGTCATTCATCAACTCAAGGTATTGTGCCGTATCGGTGGGTAAGAAACGCACATACAAATCAGTTGGCTCAATTTGAATGTCATCCAAAGCCGCTGTTGACCTTAGGCAGTTTCCTGCTTCAGCGGGGTATGCCAACAAAGAATCCAGTGCTGCTTTCATGTTATCAACAGCAAATGGATTCTGTTTGCGATCGCCCAAAACGATGGGTCTAAAAGGTCGATTGTCGTTTTCGAAGGTGTTTCTGGTTCGGTCACACATCGTTGTTTGGTACGAAGTCTCATCGTCACACGCCATCAATGACAGCAGAAAGAATACTCCTAGCGCTAATCTTGTTTTCATATCAATGCTTTTATGTAAGGTAAGCCTCAATTAACCGCTGCAAGTATAATTACTCTTTTTTGTTTACACAACAGCAGATTAAAGAATGCGCAATAATGAGCAATTAGCGTTTGTATGTTGCAAAGTACAATTTTTGTTGTTTTTTGTATTTTACAAAATACGCTCACCTGGCAAAAAAGCATCTGAAAAATGCTGCTTACAGCACCGCCACCCTCTTCACCTCTGAGCCTGAAGCCGTTGTGATCGTGACCAACAGCAAGTGAACGCCTTGGGGTAAGGCCGTACTGAACGAGGTTTGGTTAAGGTGGTCAGCCCGATATAGCTGATGACCAGCCATTGAATACAAGGTCACAGCAATCAGGGGATCGTCGGCTTCAATGAACAGTTGGCCCGAAGCGGTGTACACACGGGTCCGTTCAGCAACGGGCTGATTCAAGTGAGTGGCCGGGTCGTACTTGACGGTGGTGATGGCCGGTTGTTGAACGGAGGCCAGGCCATCGCCGATGTAAAAACCAAGGTGGGGCGGCTGGTTGTAGGCTACGTTTTGCCAGGCTACGCCCAGGCGGTACACGGGGTCGTGCATCAGGGTGAACAGCCTGTGGGACGAGGATGTTGTGGTGGTGTAGATGTTCAGTTGGCTGGAGTCGGCGTTCGGGTTGTCGTTGCCCATAATGACGTTAGCTCCCAGGCCGTCGACGGTACCCGGTGCAGTTTTGCAGACCAGTTCAGCCAGACCGTCTCCGTCAAAATCATAGACCAGAAACTGGGTGTAATGGGCACCGGCCCTGATGTTCTTGCCTAGGTCGATGCGCCACAACTGCGTCCCATCGAGTTTATACGCATCCAGGTACACCTTGCCCGTGATGCCGTAATAGGAATTATCCTGCGCATTGGTGGGATCCCATTTTACCACGATTTCGTATTCCCCGTCGCCATCCAAATCGCCCACGCTGCAATCGTTGGGTACGTATCGATAAGGCTGTCCGTTGGGGTAGGCAACACCCGACTTGCCCACACTGCCCGTTTGGTTGGGCTCCGTGACGCCCCCCCTTGGGACGGTTCAAGCGCAGGCTGAGGTAAGGCTTGGTCCAGGCTTTCACTGGTTCAACGGCCTCATCAAGCGCCACATTGTTGACCACTGGCACCACCTTGTATACGCTGGCCAACGAGCCACCGGCATCCAGGTAATTGGTACGGTCGGTCAAGGGTGACGCTGTCAGCAGCACGTCGTTGCGGTAAATGTTGAACGCAGTGATTGGATCGTCAGTACCCAAGAATCGCCAACTCAGGAATACACCGTTCGTGACTTTCACAGCCACCACACCCCTGTCCAGGTATTCCATTTGCCGACCAACGGCTTTCACCAGCACGCATCCGACCAACCAAAAAACCAGGACCAAAACCGACAACCGCCTCATACGAAAAACCTTATTAATTAGGGAAACAAAGGTAAGGAAAACAGGGTTGCAAAAAAATGCCGACTGCGACGTACAATTTTTACCATTAATTGCGCTTTGCAAAATACTTTTGTAGCTTTGGCCATCTTATCAACCTCACCATGAGACACCCCCTTCTTACACTCCTGCTGGCTTGCAGCCTGTCCGGCATGGTTCAAGCTCAAGGTTTTACGGGTAATGTATCCGGCACCCTGGGCATGCTTAACCCCAAATTGCGCTTTCAATACGAAGCGCCGTTGATGGAAAGAGGGAGCTTTGGCCTATCCGCCACGTATTATACGTTTGGATGGGAAGGCCCCATGGTTGAACCGTTCCTTCGTCTTTACAACAAATCCTACGGCAATGAGAAAGGTTTCTTTGGACAAGTGAAGGCCATATACGGCAACCTGTCCGTCATGGATTACGAGGGCGAATACCTTGTGGAGGGGCCCAAACGTTGGTCCACCTACGGCTTTGGGTTGAACATTGGTTACAAGTTTCTGGTGGGTCAGCATTTTACCATCGAACCCATCACCGGACTTCGTTTGCTCACACCCCCGTATTTAAACCAGGAAATGGACGATGAAGAGGGAGGCATCGTTGCGTTGGGCGAAACGTTGCTCTGGTATCTCAGCACAGGTCTCCCCATCGACTTCCAACTCAAGTTTGGGTTTCAGTTTTAAGAACCTGGCAAACGCCCAAGCGCCATTTATGCAAAAGTGTAGTTTCCTGATTTAGGTTGAC
>DOBD01000012.1 GCA_003506275.1 Bacteroidales bacterium
ACGCGTTGTGATTCGCCCCCCGACAGGGTACCCACGGCTCTGTCCAACGAAAGGTAGCCCACACCGATTTCGATCAATTGGCACAACAGAAAGTTGGCCTTGCTGATGATGGGTCTGGAAATCGCATCGTCCAGTCTTTCCAGAAAGGGCAACACGTCGAACAGTTCGAGTTGGCAAAGATCGGTGATGGTCAGGCCCTGGATGGTCACACCCCTGGCCCTCTCGTTAAGACGGGTGCCTCCGCAGTGTTCACAGACCTGGTACTTGAAATACCGGGTATAGGCGTTTTTTTCATCTTCGTCGGCCTCATCATCGGCTCGGGTCGTCACTGCTTTTTCCAACTTGCGGGCAATGCCTTCGAAAGTTCGGTTGTAGGTCAGTTTGTCCTTGGCGCCTTTGATGGGAAAGGGTTCGGAATACAACAGCAGGTGTCGTTCGTCTTCCGTATAGTCGCACAAGCGTTTGTCGGGATTCACCACGTCCAGGCTCACCAGTTCTTTCCACAAAAAAGAACCGGGCTTGTAATGCGGGTGGGTGATGGCCCCTTCACGTATGGTTTTAGTCCAGTCGATGAACAGGTCCAGGTCTATCTTGACCTGCTTGCCCAGACCGTTGCAATGGGTGCACATGCCTTCGGGGTGGTTGAAGGAAAAGTAGAACGATGGGCCGATAAAAGGTTGTCCCAGACGCGAGAACAACAAACGGAGGTAGGTGTTGACTTCGGTGGCCGTCCCCACGGTACTGCGCAGGTTGTTGCCCATGCGCTTCTGGTCGATGACGATGGCGGTAGATAGGTTGAGGATGTCATCCACGTCGGGTCTAGACAGCTTGGGCATGCGGGTTCGGGCGAACGTGGAAAAGGTTTCGATCAATTGGCGTTGTGCTTCGGTGTAGATGGTGTCGAAAAGTAACGACGATTTGCCTGAACCAGATACCCCAGTGAAAACCACCACTTTGTGTTTGGGAATAGCCAGGTCGATGTTACGCAAGTTATTGGTGTGGGCATTTTTGACCACAATAGCGAGTTGTTCCATAGTCAACGTCTGATTTTTGAAGCACTTTTCAACGCAAAAATAACGGAAGAAAGGGCGGTTAAAGATACTACACAGAGGGCGATTAGCAAGAATATTGGTTGGGAAGTACCAGCCAGCAGGTAACGGCAGCCTTCCAGCAGGTAGGTTACGGGGTTGCCCCAGGAAATGGCCAGCAACCACTTGGCTGTCATTAATTCCCTGGGCAGAAAGGTGGTGCTGAGAAACAGCAGGGGAAAAACAGCGTTGGTGACGATGGCCGCGCTTTGTGGCTGTCCGGTACGCAACATGACCCCGGCTGAGAAGCCGCAGAGTGTGACCGACCAAAGCAGGCAGGGCACCATGATTCCCAGGACGGAGAGCCATCCAAACTGAAACACGACGCCGAAGAGGGCACCGATGACCAATAATAGGGCGCCAAACACCAGTGATGACAAGGTGTCGGCCACCATGGGAGCCACCACCAGGGACCATCGGGGTGCGGGGCTCATATACAACCGCTGGAAATAACCTGATTGCATGTCGGCGTTGAGGGCTTGTCCGGCACCGGCCGAGGAGCCCATGGCCAGGGAAATGAGGGCGATGGGGAAAACAAAAGAAAGGTAGCCTCCGTCACCAAAGGCATCCAGGAAGCCAACGCCTCCGATACCGGCGTTGTAGACCACCAAAAAGAAGAGGCTCATGGCAAAGCCGCCTAGAGGGGCTGAGGGCTGTTTGAGGAGCTTGATGATGCCTCTGTTTAACAATAAAAGGGTCGCTTGTTGCATAGTCGTATGATTTATTCTTACGGTTTGCTTCGTTCGCTAACCGTATTCAGGTGTTTGATGTACGTCAGGTAGCTTTCTTCCAGGGATGAATCATCCTTGGGATGAACCAATTGCTTGAATCCGGCAATGGAGCCGGCGTAATGGATGCGGCCATCGACGATCAAGGCCATGTCGTTGGCGTGTTTGTCGGCCTCTTCCAGGTACTGGGTGGTCAGAAAAACAGTAACTCCTTCCTCCCGGTTCAATCGGGTGATGACCTCCCAGAACAGGGACCTGGCCAGAGGGTCCATGCCAACGGTTGGTTCATCGAGGAAAAGAATGGAGGGTTTGTGTACCAGGGCCAGGGCGCAGTGCAGGCGGCGTTTGTTACCTCCGGACAGGTCGGCGGTCCGTTTATCACTCACTGGTTGCAGGTCAAACAAGTCGATCAATTCCTCTGCGAGCTTGTTGGCCTCCGTTTTACTCATCCCGAATAACCGGCCTTGAAAACGGAGCAGGGCCAAGGTCGTTTCACCGGGATCGAGCTCGTTGTCCTGAGACGCCACACCGATGGCACGTTGTACCCGTTTAAAATCGGTGTCTGGATCAGATCCGTCTATCATCAGGTATCCCTCGTCTTTTTTGTAGAGGGTGGTCACCAGTTTGATCAGGGTAGATTTTCCGGCCCCGTTGGGACCAAGTAACGCAAAAAAGCCCCCCTTCTCTACCGATAAACTTACCCCTTTCAGGGCTTGCGTACCATCAGGGTATGTTTTAAGAAGGGAGTCGATGTTGATAGCCGTTGTCATGATTGCTGCTGTTTGGTTATTCGCAGCAAAAGTACAGACGGTCTACGTGCTAGAATTGTAAAAAACAGACAAAATGCCGCGTGTCAGCAGTGTTCGTCCTCCACATCGAAATCGGGGTAGCGGTCGGCAAATTCACCGGGAGTGAGGCCGGTGTACCGTTTGAAATCCCGGATGAAGTGCGATTGGTCGAAGTAACCGCAGCGTAGGGCACGCTCCGTAGCCGTTGATACCCTGACCAGCGAAAAATCCTGCAGGATGGCTTGGAATCGAAAGAGTTGGATGACTTGCTTGGTGGATTTACCCAGGTATCGGGCGCATTTGCGTTCCAGGCTTTTGGGGGTAACCGCCAGTTGGCTCGACAAGGAAACAGCCGAGGTTTGACCGGCAGCCTGCTTGATAACCTGCACCGTTTTGGCCATCAACTGCCTGTCGTAAGCCGGTAGCGGTGTGTAATGCCCGAGGAGGAATCCCTCGATCAAAGTTATCCGTTCTTTCAGGGTGGTGGTTTCGTACAACTGTTCCTCCAACTCCCTGCATTCGGTGTTGAAAATAGCTTTCAGGTCGATGCTTTGATTAGCCACTTCAGACAGCGAAAAACCGAAAAAGGAGCTGGCACCCTCTGGGTAGAACCGAACGAAGACCACCCCCGTTTCTCCATGGGTGGAGACATCGATGTATGTGTCGGTCAAGCCGCTCAGCACGCACCGTGGCTGGCTCACCAGGGCATCGGGCAGCACGTTCACAAAGGGATCCTTGTAATGAAACATCAACTGAACATGCTCGGTGGGGATGACCCGTTCCGTCACGGCTACTTCTTCCCTGCCCGCCTCCATGAAACAATAATCCTTCACGAAACAAGCCAGGAAACCGCTGGGACGAACAACTTGAAACTGCATGGTACGAGGGATGAACCCGCAAAGTACGTAATTAGTTTGTAACCACGCAATGGAAACGCTCTCAGATTTATTTAAGAAATGACAGTATCACTAACGGCTCTATCTCCATCTTAGTTATGGCGCATAGACCAGTGCCCATATCCTTAACAGAAGCCCCCAGGAGGTATGTCTGACTGTCAATAATCAGAAATCTGTCATGAGCTTTGTGAGGCAGTTGGACGAACTTCACCTGAGAGTATTGTTCGTTATGTTTCTTCAGATCATTTAGAAATGGTTGTGAATATCTGGTGTGAATAGTGGCTACTACACCATCTGACCGTTTGGTCAAGAGGCTAAGAACCCTGTCATCCACAAAGTTATCTATTAAGATTATCCGTTCGCGTGCTGATCGTACAAGATCAGACATATAACTCCAGGCATCCCAAATGCAACCTGTAGCAAATAGCTGGGAGGCTTTGGGTGAAGGTGAAAGTTCATCCATACGTTGCATGATTTGTTCTAATTTGTCATCAGTTGCTATCTGCTTGCTCTCTAAAGTATCAATGCGCTGAAAAAGGCCGGCATTTGAAGAGATGAAGCGACGCATGACAACGAAAGCTCGTTGGATACGGACACTGACTAAGTCAGCAATGGAACTTTTTAGTACACTAGATATCTGACCGACCCCTTCTTCGGTAAAAGCATAAGGCAGGTATTTTGTGTTATGACCTCTTTGTCCTTTCAAGGTCGCATTTTGCGACCTTGAAAGCAACACTTCTTCATATACATCTGATTCAGTGCTGGTTGTTAATAACACATGTTGCGACATCAAACTTTCGACTTCTTTTAAAGTAAGCTGGAACATAAAGTCTTCAGGAAACCGATTCGGATTGCGTTTAACA
>DOBD01000021.1 GCA_003506275.1 Bacteroidales bacterium
AGGGGGAATAGGCAGTGGTAAATCGGTGGTCGGCGAACTGCTTCGGATGATGGGTGTGCCCGTATACGATTCGGACGTCAGGGCCAAGGCGTTGTACGACGAGAGCCCCGACTTGAAAGCGGCGATGGTCGATCGGTTTGGCGCCGGGCTCTACAATGGCTCCCGACTTAACAGAACAGCACTGGCTGNNGCGGTCAATGCGTTGGTTCACCCGTTTGTGGGCGCTGATTTTTTTTCATGGGCTGCCGCCCTTGGTCCTGTTCCTGCCCTCGTGCAGGAATCCGCCATTCTGTTTGAAGCCAACCTGGCCGACCGGTTCGATCTGGTGGTCAGTGTGACGGCGCCCGAGGCCTTGCGCATTGACAGGGTTTGTCGCCGGAACGGTTGGTCGGTTGAACAGGTGCGTGAACGGATGCGGCACCAGTTGCCGGAAGCGGAACGGCTAAGCCGTTCCGATGTGGTGCTGGTTAATGATGGTGTGAAAGCGCTGTTACCTCAGGTGGTGGCTTTGGTCGACCGCTTGAAACAGGGTATCTGATAATTGGTTAAATTTGACAAACATGCTTAAGAAAATTGTTTCCATCTCCGGTAAACCCGGTTTGTATCAAGTGATTTCTCAGGGTAAGAACATGCTGATCGTTGAGTCGTTGACCGACAAGAAGCGTCTGCCCGCTCATTCGTCCGAAAAGGTGGTGGCCCTCGGTGATATTGCCATGTTCACGCACGGCGAAGACAAGCCGTTGGCTGAGATTCTGGAGGCTATGAAGCAACTGGAAAACGGTGCCCAGGCTACCATCGATCCTAAATCGGATGCTGAAACATTGAGAACCTACTTTGCCGGTATCGTGCCTGATTATGACAGGGACAGGGTTTACCCCACTGACATCAAGAAACTGATTCAATGGTATAATTGCCTGATAGCTTGTGGTATTACGGATTTCTCCACCAAAGAGGAGGAGGAAACGGCTGAAGCTCCCCAGGCTTGATCAACCTTCTTTCACTAACGCTAACATCGGATGCTATGAAAACCAACGAAGAAGAACTGCTTGAGTACGACGAAGACGCAGCGGTACAGTTCATCCGCAATCAGTTGCCTCAGGAACTGAAAACCAAGTTCAGCGACGATGATTTGAATTACATCGTCGACCTGATCTACGAGTACTACGAAAGCAAAGGCTACCTCAACGAAGACGCTGAGGAAGTGGAAGTGGACCTCGACGACCTGACCGCTTATGTGGTGAAAAACGCCAAAAAAGACAAAGTGGGTCAGTACACGGACGATGAAATCCGTTTCATTGTAGACGGTGAAATCGCGTATTGCGATAATTTGGGGGTATTTGAGTAAGAGGGGGGATCCCAACTTGCTGATCTAAAATCAAAAATGCCAACCCGCCAGGGTTGGCATTTTTGATTTTTATAATTAGTCATATTGTATAAAAAACTTCTTTTTTATCCAATATGTGTATGATAATGGATGAAATATGTATTTTTGTGAGGAGAAATGCTTGTTGCCATGAAGACAATTCTACTCAATCAACGTAAAGAGCGTGATGAGCTGATGGCTCGTCCGTATCTGAACCGACGTACCAATCATGATCAGGAAGCATTATTGGCCAGCCCAATGATCAAGCTTATCAGTGGCCCCCGTCGCGTTGGTAAATCGACTTTTGCACTGCTTTTGTTACGCGATAAGCGCTTTGCTTACCTTAACTTTGATGATGGCTTGTTGCTTGACAATTGGGAAGAGGACCTTGTGATGAGGACACTTGACGTTGTTTATCCCGATTACGAATACCTTTTGCTTGATGAGGTCCAGAACCTTCCTCAATGGGACTTGTGGGTATCAAAGCTTTATCGTAGGGGTAAAAACATCATCATAACGGGTAGCAACGCCAAGATGCTCAGCAGTGAAATGGCTACGGTGCTTACCGGTCGTTATTTGCACGTTGACATGTTACCCTTCAGCCTTTTTGAGGTATTGGAATGGCATAATATTGATCTTTTTGCCATGAAGGAGGAGCAGCGCACTGAGGCTGCCGTCCTCATTGATGACTACCTGCACATGGGAGGCTATCCGGAAACCTTGCTTGCTAGAAGCCTGGCCAAGAGTTACTTGTCCACGTTGTTCGATTCGATCATCTGGAAGGATATTTCAAGGCGACATCGTGTACGAAATACCGCCGATTTAAACAGTCTGGCCATCTATCTGTTGTCGAATTTTTGCAACCCATATACTGTGAATGAGTTGGCAAAGGAACTTGGTATGTCGAGTGTCTCAACCACCAAGAAATACATGGATTACCTTCATGAACCCTATCTGTTTTTTTACTTGCCACGATACAACCATACGTTGAAGCTGATGAAGAAAGCAGCGCAAAAAGTATACGTGGTAGACAATGGATTCGTACAGTCCAAGGGGTTCAACCTGAGTGAGAATCTTGGCCGATTACTTGAGAATCAGTTATTCATCGAGCTGATACGCCGTGGTTACGATACAGAGAAAACGCTATTCTATTACCGTTCTCGCAATAACAAGGAAACAGATTTTGTGGTGCGAAAAGGAACGCGTGTGGAGCAACTTATACAGGTATGTTATGATCTATCTTCGCCCAAAACACGTAAGCGAGAGGTGGATGCATTGGTTGAATGCGCTGAAGAACTTGCGTGTGATAAGCTGATTGTTGTGACGAACAAAGAGGAAAATACAATCACGCAGGGAGGGTATGAGATTAGGGTTATTCCGATAGAAAAATTTTAAGGGATGGCATCCTTTTTTTCTCTTGGAAAAAAAGGATGCCATCCCCCTTTTCCAGAAAAAAGGATGCCATCCCCCTTGTCTGATTAGGCGTGCTTGGCCTTGATGGCTTCGTAAATCTGGGCTTCGATGGTTTCGGCCAGTTCGGGGTTGTCGCGCAAGCAATCCTTGGTGGATTCGCGGCCTTGAGCCAGCTTGGTGTCACCGTAGCTGAACCAGGAGCCGCTCTTGCGGATGATGCCCAAGTCGACGCCCAGGTCGACCAATTCGCCGGTGCGGGAGATGCCTTCGCCGTACATGATGTCGAATTCGGCTTTGCGGAAGGGGGGAGCCACCTTGTTTTTCACCACCTTGACCCTGGTCTGGTTGCCGGTGGCTTCTTCGCCGTCCTTGATTTGTCCGATGCGGCGGATGTCCAGGCGGACAGAGGCGTAAAATTTGAGGGCGTTACCACCGGTGGTGGTTTCGGGGTTGCCAAAGACGATACCGATCTTGTCGCGCAGCTGGTTGATGAAGATACAGGTGGTGTTGGTCTTGTTGATGGCCGCCGTGAGTTTGCGCAGGGCCTGGGACATCAGACGAGCCTGGAGACCCATCTTGGAGTCACCCATATCGCCTTCCAGCTCGGCCTTGGGGGTCAAGGCGGCTACGGAGTCGATGACGATGATGTCGATGGCGGAGGAGCGAATCAGTTGCTCGGCAATTTCCAGGGCTTGTTCGCCGCTGTCGGGTTGGGAAATCCACAGGTTTTCGATGTCAACACCCAGCTTTTCAGCGTAGAAGCGGTCGAAGGCGTGTTCGGCGTCGATGAAAGCGGCGATGCCACCGGCTTTCTGAGCCTCGGCGATGGCGTGGATGGCCAGGGTGGTTTTACCGGAGGATTCCGGGCCGTAGATTTCGATGACACGGCCTCTGGGGTAGCCACCGACGCCCAGGGCGGCGTTCAGACCGATGGATCCGCTGGAGATCACAGCAACGTCTACCACAGCTTCGTCGCCCATCTTCATGATGGAGCCTTTGCCGTAGTTCTTTTCAATTTTTTCCATTGCGGCCTGGAGGGCTTTGAGCTTTTCATTGGCCGGTGCCTTGGATTCAATCACGTCTTTTTCTTTTGCCATGGGTATGTTTGTTTGGTGTGTTTGATTCGTTGAATTGGTTCAAAGATACAACAAAAGCCAACACTTAACATTATTAAAATGTTAATTAATATTAAATAAACTAATAGGCATCAGGGGCAGTGCTGAGAGGCTCTGGAAGGGCTTCCCGTACACAAGGCCCCGTTTTTACAGTTCCAAATCGAGGTCGAAGTATTCAACCCAGGGTAATCCGTTTTCGCCCAAGGCTTTGAGGAAGGGGTCCGGATCGAACTGTTCGACGTTGAACACGCCGGGTTGTTTCCACTTGCCCTGGAGGAACATCATGGCGCCGCACATGGCCGGCACACCGGTGGTGTAGCTGACGCCCTGAGCGCCGGTTTCCTTGAAGGCGGCTTCGTGGCTGCAGTTGTTGTACACAGCGTAGGTGCGTTGCTTACCATCCTTGATGCCGCTGATGCGTACACCGATGGAGGTTTGGCCGGTGTAGTTTTCGCCCAGTTCTCCAGGATCAGGTAAGACGGCCTTCAGGAATTGGATGGGCACGATTTCCATGCCGTTGTACAGCACGGGGTCGATGCGGGCCATGCCGATGTTTTGAATCACGCGCAGGTGGGTGAGGTATTCCTGGCCGAAGGTCATCCAGAAACGGGCA
>DOBD01000034.1:0-3225 GCA_003506275.1 Bacteroidales bacterium
GGGATAGGCAGCGACAAAATCATCCGACAGCACTTGCATGTAGCGGGCCAGTACAATAAAGTTTACCTGATAGGAAGCCAATAATTCGAGGGTTCTGACCTCTTGGGCATCCTTATTTTCCTTGGTGATGGGTATATGGTGAAACGGAATACCAAATTTAGCCACAATGGGTTCCAGCTCCATATGGTTGCTGATGACACATGGAATGTCCACATGCCAATCGCCGGCATCGTAATGAGCCAACAGATCGTACAGACAATGAGATAGTTTGGAAACAAACAACGCCATTTTTGGTTTCACATCTCCAAAATACAACCTGAAATACATGGCGTATTTTACGGCATACAAGGTTTGGAAATACTCTTCAATTTTATCCCTGGGAATGGTGAACTGCTCCAATGACCACTCGACCCGCATAAAAAAGACTGATGCCTTGCGGTCGACGTGTTGGTCGAGGTAGAGGATATTACCCTTGTTCACATTGATGAAATCGGTCACAGCTGCCAGAATTCCTTTTTGGTCAGGACAATGGATGAGCAGGATGGCCGTTTTGTCTGTTTGTTTCACGTGTACTGTAGGATTCAATCCGGCAAGCCGGGATTTAACCCCGCGAAGATAGCAAAAAAACGCCATAAATGCGCGTTTTAAGCCATTTCTGTCAGCATAAACCACAAAAAACGAACGAATTGACGTAATTTGACGGTTAGTAAAAAAGGAGGGCCTTAATTTTGTTGTTTGCAGCAAATCGCCTATTTTTGCGTTGTACAATTATGTTATACAACATCATATGGTCAAAAAGCAGGCAACCATCGACTCCAGGGAACTGGAACAACTCTGTGAAATTTGGAGCTTGCTGACCCCCGATGAACAGGAATTCCTCCGTTCGAACTACCTCGTTCAACAATTCAAGAAAAATGAAATCCTGCATTACGAGGGAGACAGGCCCAGCCATCTGATGTGCCTGATGCAAGGCAAAATCAAAATCTATAAAGAAGGGGTGGGTGGTCGCAACCAGATTGTTCGCATCCTGCAGCCAGTCAGCTACTTTGCCTATAGAGCGATCTTTGCCGACGGCAACTACAATACCACGGCCTGTGCCTTTGAATTGTCTACCGTCGTGCTCATACCCAAGGAAGTCATACTGAAACTGATCAGCCAAAACTCCAACGTCGCTTTCTTTTTTATCCGGCAACTGGCCATTGACCTGGGTATTTCTGACTCCCGCCAGGTAAATCTGACCCAAAAGCACATCAGGGGAAGATTGGCCGAGTCACTCATCTTCATGCGCGACAATTATGGGTTGGAAGAGGATGGAGCAACCATCAACGTCTACCTGTCCAGGGAGGACCTGGCCAACCTTTCCAACATGACCACCTCCAACGCCATCCGCACCTTGTCCATGTTTGTTTCTGAGCGAGTCATCGCCATGGACGGACGCCGCATCAAGATTATCGACGAGGAAAAACTCAGAAAAATCAGTCGGCTAGGATAAGCCTGATTTGCTCCACCAACACCGGAACGGGTTCCAGGGCGTCCAGCCAATGGATGTTGATTCCCCGGCGTTCCATTCCCCTGAACCAGGTCATTTGACGTTTGGCAAACTGATGAATGGCTATTTCCAATTCATTGGCCATCGACTGGTAATCGCGTTTTCCCAACACGTATTCACCAACGTATTTATACTCCAGCCCATAATACAATAGGTCATCAGCTTGAACCTTGGTCAACAGGTCGGCCACCTCCTCCACCAACCCTTCTTTCAGGCGCGCATGCAATCGTTCGGTAATGCGACGCCTGCGCTCCTCCCTGTCAAGATTCAGACCGAAAACCAGCGACGGGATGCTTGGGAAACCGGTGGTCAGTTCGGGGTGTTCCGTATAGTAGGTTTCGATTTCTATGGCTCGGACAGCCCGTTTTACGGTATCCACATCGGTCGTGTTGTGCAGGGTCTTGAACGCAGTCAGGCGTTGTGTCAACGTGGCTAGGTTGAGCATCTCCAATTCAGCCCTCAATACAGGATTGGGTGGCACAGGTACCAATTTATACCCCTTCAGAACGGCTTCGAGGTAGAGTCCCGTACCACCACAGAGTATGGCCTGCTTTCCCCTGGCTTGCACGTCAGACCAAGCGGCGAAAAAATCGTGCTGATACTCAAAAACATTGTACTTGTAACCCGCGTCCACCAGGTCAATCAAGTGATATGGCACGATCGTATCACCCACCCGGTAATCGGCCAGGTCCTTGCCGGTTCCAATGTCCATACCTTTGTACACCTGCCTCGAGTCGGCGCTGAGAATCTCCCCGTCCAGGGCTGCCGCCAACTGTGTTGCCAAGCGGGTCTTTCCACTGGCCGTAGGTCCCAACAAGGTGATCATAAGCGATTTGTCCATAATTAATCGAAAGCTGCATTGGTTATTGCCGCCCAAAAATAGTGATTTTCTGCACCAAAATGACTATCTTCGCTGTTAATGGCAGCGGCAGACGCTTGCCTTCACACCAACCACCCTCAACACTGTCCCATGATACAACTATCCGGTCATATTGTCGATGTGGTTGCCGGGCGCATCTACGACGGCATCCTGACGTTGGAAGACAGCCTCATCCGGCGCATTGAGCCAGCCGATGTCGTAGACGACCAGTACCTGGTACCCGGCCTGATCGACGCCCATGTACACATTGAAAGTTCCATGATGCTCCCCTCCGAATTCGCCAGACTGGCCTTGCCCCATGGCACGGTGGCTTGCGTGAGTGACCCTCACGAGATTGCCAACGTTTGCGGAATCGCCGGCATCGATTACCTGATTGCCAACAGCCAATCAGTACCCTTGAAGTTTTTCTTCGGTGCCCCCTCCTGCGTACCCGCCACAGCATTCGAAACGGCCGGTGCCACCCTCGATGCCGAGGCCGTAAAAGCACTGATGCAAAGGGATGACATTCACTACCTGGGAGAAATGATGAACTTTCCCGGGGTTCTTTTCGGCGACGAGCAGGTCTTGCTCAAACTGGCAGCCGCCCTTGAGGTTGGCAAGCCCATCGATGGCCACGCTCCCGACCTGTCGGGCGATGGACTCAGGACCTACGTCAACGCCGGTATCAGCACTGATCACGAATGCATGACCCTCAACGAAGCCCTGGAAAAAATCGCCCTGGGCATGCGTATTTTGATTCGCGAAGGCAGTGCCGCCCGCAACTTCGACACCTTGATACCCCTGATGGCCTCCCACC
>DOBD01000034.1:3251-3518 GCA_003506275.1 Bacteroidales bacterium
CGCTCCTTGCAGTTGGGACACGACCCCATAGATGTCCTGAGGGCTTGTTCTCTCAACCCCGTCAGGCATTACAATCTGAATGTCGGATTGTTGCAACCCGGCGATCGTGCCGATTTACTGGTGGTTGACAACCTCACCGAGTTCAACATACTAAGCACATGGATAGAAGGGAAGAAAGTAGCGGAAAGGGGATCAGCCTTGCTTGACCGGATAACACCTCAACCGCCCATCAACGCCTTCCATGCCACCCCTATTACGCCAGCCGAC
>DOBD01000315.1:0-579 GCA_003506275.1 Bacteroidales bacterium
TCTTCTTTCGCATGTTTCACTTCTTCCAAACGGGCTGGCATTTCTTCTTCAGAGCGTCGGTATACAATCATGGCTCGTTCAGCGCCCAGGCGCCTGGCCGTCCGCACAGAGTCCATAGCGGTGTTACCTCCTCCGATAACAGCAACGTTACGCCCCATGGGTACGGGGGTATCGGTTTCGGGATTGGCTGCGTCCATCAGATTGACACGCGTCAGGTATTCGTTGGAAGAAAGGACATTGATCAGGTTTTCCCCGGGAATGTTCATGAAATTAGGCAGGCCTGCACCGCTGCCGGCAAAGAAACCCTGATAGCCTTCTTGCTTGAGTTCCTCGATGGTGGCTGTGCGCCCTACAACAAAGTCAGTGATAAAGGTTACCCCCATTTTTTTGAGGCTGTCGATTTCCACGTCCACAATCTCATTGGGCAAACGGAAACCGGGTATACCGTACTTGAGGACACCACCCACTTCGTGCAAGGCTTCGAATACCGTCACGTCATAGCCGTATTTGGCCATATCACCGGCAAAAGAAAGACCAGCCGGTCCTGATCCAATCACGGCCACCTTGATGCCGTTGGCC
>DOBD01000315.1:684-7115 GCA_003506275.1 Bacteroidales bacterium
CTCCTGCGGACACACACGTCCGCACACAGCTGGTAACGCCGAGGTTTTTTTCAAGACCTTGGCAGCTTCCAGGTAATCGCCCCGTTCGATGTTTTTGATGAAGCCGGGAATGTTGATCTCAACTGGACACCCTGTCATGCAGGTCGGATTGGCACAATCCAGGCATCGCATGGATTCTGTTAGCGCTTGCTCTTCGGTAAGCCCCTGGTTGACCTCATCCCGACTGTGGCTGCGATAATCAGCCTCCAGTTCATTCATGGGCACCCGAGGAATGTCGGTACGTTCTTTGGCCTTCATGGATTTGCGCAAGGCCTCGCGCCATTCAAGTTCACGGCCGTCGGCCTGGGGGGTATGTGTATTCATCGTAATCGGTCGTACTTATTCCATCTCTTTATAGGCACCTAGACGGCGGATCATCTCATCGAAATCAACCAGGTGAGCGTCAAATTCGGGTCCGTCCACACAAACAAAGCGGGTCTTTCCGTCTACGGTAACCCGACAAGCACCACACATGCCTGTGCCATCCACCATGATGGTATTGAGCGAAGCGACAGTGGGCACGTTATACTGTTTGGTCAGCAAGGACACGAATTTCATCATGATGGCCGGTCCGATGGTGACGCAAAGGTCAACCTTTTCCCGGTTGATCACATCCTCGATACCCTTGGTTACCAAACCCTTATTGCCGGATGAGCCATCGTCCGTCATGATGATGACCTCATCGGAACTGGCCTTCATTTCGTCTTCCAGAATAATCAGGTCTTTATTCCTGGCCGCCAACACCGTAATAACCCTGTTGCCCGCCCTTTTCATGGCTTGAACGATGGGCAACAAGGGAGCCACTCCAACGCCACCACCGGCACAGATGACAGTTCCGAAACGCTCGATGTGGGTCGCTTTTCCCAAGGGACCCACCACATCCTGTATGTAGTCACCTTCGTTGAGGCTGCATAGCTTACGAGAGGATTTCCCCACCCGTTGTACCACCAAGGTAATGGTTCCTTTTTCTACGTCAGCTTCAGCAATGGTCAAAGGGATGCGCTCCCCCTGCTCGGTGGCTCTGACGATGACAAAGTGCCCGGCTTTACGTGCCTTTGCGATGCGGGGGGCCTCAATATCGAAGCGTACCACCAGTTCAGAGAATTCCGTCTTACGGATAATCTTGTTCATCTATTCCTTTGGTTAAACATGAAATGCAAACACAGCCTTTACCCTTCAAATTGTTAGCGTCGGGCGGTAAAAACGGCACAAAAATACAGGAAAAACGCCAGTATGCCAAGGTTTTTTTTGGCTACCTTTGCCTGTAACACCTAATTAGTAAGACCCACACATGCCAGTCATTCTCTCCGAGCATTCCTTTCAAGCTGTCATCTTCGATCTAGACGGCACGCTCATCAATTCACTCCAGGATATCGCCGATGCCATGAACAGGGTGTTGACTGCCCATGGCTTTCCCACCCACCCTTATGACGCGTATCGCACGTTTGTAGGAAAAGGTTTGCGCAACCTCTCTGAACAAGTGTTGCCACTCGAAGCCAGGGATGAAGCCACCCTACAGACCATACATACGGAACTGTTGAAGGATTACAAGGAACATTACATCCGGAAAACAGCCTTGTACCCCGGGGTGGCCTCCATGCTTGACGCACTGAAAGACAAAGGATTGGGGATGGCCATTGTCTCGAACAAGGCTCATGAAATCACCAGTCGCATCGTAAATCAACTATTCGCACCTTGGCCGTTTGCCTGCGTGTTGGGTACAGGCGGCGACATTCCACGCAAACCCGACCCTACGGGCGCATGGATGTGCGCCAGGGCCTTGGGTGTAGAAGCCTCCCGCATTGTCTACGTGGGAGATTCCGGTATCGATATGCAGACAGCCCGCAACTGTGGCATGTACCCGGTCGGTGTGACCTGGGGGTTCAGGAGCCGAGCGGAACTGGAAGCAAACGGAGCCGCCTTACTCATTGACAAGCCGGAAGCGTTGCTCCAACTTTGGGATTAGAACAAATAGGCCAGTGAAATGCTCAACGTCTTGTGGGACAATNNTAGAACAAATAGGCCAGGGAGAAGCTCAAGGTTTTGTTGGATAATTTGTTAAATGGATTGTCCGTGGTTAAGCTGCCAATGCCGGTAGGAACGGTTGCTTCACCAAGTTTACCCAGACCCCAGTCGTACTTCACGGCAACCTGGAAATTCAAGACCTCAAGACCCGCACCCACGCCGGCACCAAAATCAAAGGTCTTGAAAGAGTTTTTAAGGTTCTCATTGAAATCGGCCTCCCCATCAATCATGGTGGCAGCCACAAAAGAAACATAGGGGCCAGCTTGCAGGTAGGCTCTTGCCAAACCCAAATCGAGACCAAACTGCAGGTTAATGGGCACCTCAATGTTTTGGGAGGTAAACTTCACTTCGTCGATGGTTCCCAGGTAAGCCAGCCCAAAGCCATCATCGAGATCGACCAAGCCACTTTTCACACTGTACAAAACTTCAGGTTGCACGGCAAAACCCAACGCCTTGGCTTGGAAGACAACGCCAAACTGGTAACTAGTGGCACCTTTCACCTCATCAACCATCTCATCGACAGAGGCTGACAAACTGTTGACATTGGCGCCGGCTTTGACACCAAAACGCAACTGGGCCTGACCGGCGGTAGCCGCCAGCATCATAACACACACAAGGACAAGGATTTTTTTCATAACAGGTGTACTTATGGTTAGTAAAAAAGGACTATACTACAAGCATTGGTTTGTTTCCTTACCTGCAAAGATTTGAAAAAAAGCGGAGATTTCAGGTAAAAAAGGCAGCAAACTCGTGCACTGCTCAAAAAAAAGCCTACATTTGCATTAATAATCCTATTAAATATGACTATTAATTCCTCCATGGAAGACCATATTCTGACCGTTGCCGAGTCGTGCTTTCTCGAATATGGGTTCGACAAGACCTCTACCACCATGATAGCCAAGCAGGTGGGCTGCAACCAGGCGCTTATCCATTATTACTTCAGAACCAAGCTCAACCTATTTACCAGGATCTTCGAGCGCAAATTCATCACTGTGTATACACACATGATGGAGGCCTCCTTCAAGCAAAACGCTTCCTTTACGGACATGGTCACATTGTTTATTGAGGTCCATTTCGACATGATCCACAAAGATCCTAGATTAGCCAGGCTCATCATCACCGAATTGCATCGACTGCCAACGCTGGTTGCAGCCGTGAAAGAACAGGTACATGAAAAACCGTCGGTCATGCTCCAAAAAGTCGACAAGGAACGTCAAGCGGCCATCGAAAAAGGCCTCATCAGGCCCATCTCTCTCATGGATCTGGCGCTAACTATCATATCACTAAACCTGGCTCCAATTTTCCTGATGCCCGTCCTGTCGACTATTTTACCGCTGGACGAACACGCTCAACAAGCGTTGATAACAGCCAGAAGGCAACAAATCGTCTCAACAGTGCTCAACAGCCTTCGCCCGTAACAAATCAACCACATATACGATGTTCATGAAAGCAAACAAGCCTCCGTTGCGAACCTGGTTAGTAGGCTGCCTCGTCATTGCAGGAAGCCTCCCTGTTATGGCTCAGCCACTGAGTCTGGATAGTTGTCAAGTCAAAGCCAAGGCTCATTACCCTTTGACCAGGCAGTACGGACTAATTGATCAATCCGCAGCGTTGAGCCTGTCGGTGACCAACAAAGCCTACCTGCCCCAGTTGTCGCTTTCGGCCAAGGCTACTTATCAATCGTCCGTCACTGAAATCCCCGAACAATTGGGTACGGCAATCGGGCAATTGACTGGTCAGCCCATACAGTTTGATGCCATGCCCCGCGACCAATACCAGGCCACGCTTGAACTGCAACAACTGATTTGGGATGGCGGCGCCCTCAGTGCCTCCCGTAAAGCCACCCTGGCCGGAAGCGCAGCTGAGCGCAAACAACTGGAAACCGAATTATATACGGTCGGCGAACGCATCAACGCACTTTACTTTGGCATATTGATGCTCGATGAACAGTTGAAACTCGTGCAGTTGTTGAAAAACGAATTGGCTGTCAACCGTCAAAAAATGGACGCCTATTTGACTAACGGTGTTGCCTTACCAGGCGACCTGGACGCCCTGCAGGTAGAGATCATCAGTGCTGAGCAACAGGAGGAAACCTTGCTTCGCAACCGTAAAACGTACCTGGAATGGCTGTGTGCCTTTACGGGCATCCCCTACAAGGCAGACTTGACCCTTACGATGCCAACCACACCCCTGTTGACAGACAAAAACAACCTCAGACCAGAATTGGAGTTGTTCGATGCCAAGGCTGCCCAACTCGATGCGCTGCAAACCAACCTGACAGCTTCAACCAGACCTCAGCTGGGTTTATTTGTCCAGGGCGGTGTAGGGCGTCCCGGCCTCAACATGTTTGCAGACGCCTTCGAACCCTTTTATATTGGAGGGGTCAGGCTTAGTTGGCAACTAGGTCGCCTATATACCCACAAAGACAATCAACGCAAGTTGGAAGTCAATCGACAAAGTCTGGAAGCCCAACGCGCCACGTTCTTATTTAACAACCAACTCCAGGTCGCTGAATACACCAATGAAATGGATCAACTGTCAATGACGCTGAAACAGGACGCGACCATAATTACCCTGAGGCAGCGTATTAAAAAGGCCTCCGAGGCCAAGTATGCCAACGGCACCCTGACCTACAGCGAACTGCTGAGAGATACCAATGCCGAACACCAAGCCCTCCAGCAGCAAGCGATGCACCGCATCCAACAGCTACATGCGGCCTACAAATGGCTTCATTGTATCAACCAATCCTCCAACGCCCACTAATCACGTACACCGACATGAATGCTTCATCCCGCCCCATTACAAACGCCCAAACCCGGACCTGGCAGGTCGGGGGATGGCTACCTTTTATGATAATTACCCTCAGTTTCCTGCTAACGGGTTGTGGACGATCCGGTGAAACGTACGATGCCTACGGTGTGTTTGAAACCACTGAGGTCATTGTGTCTTCCGAGGTGAGCGGCACCCTGTTGGCAATGGATGCCCAGGAAGGTGACCCCGTCAACGCCGGTGCCATCATCGGCCACCTTGACAGCACCCAGATACTGCTTAAAAAACAACAACTGGAAGCCACCCTCAGAGGCCTTAAGCAACGACGTCCAGACACCAACAAACAGTTGGCCGCCCTGCAAGAACAAGTACGCACTGTGAATCAAGAAGTCAAACGGTTGGAAAACCTAGTTTCGGCCAACGCGGCCACGCCCAAGCAATTGGACGACCTGAAAGCACAAAAAGCTGTCCTTGAACGCCAACTGGCCGCCACCCGTTCTACCCTTGAAACCACAGTGGGTGGCCTTGCCGAAGATGAAACAGCGTTGGATCTTCAAATTAAGCAGCTAGCCGACCAACTGAGTAAATGCCAACTCAAAAGTCCAATTAACGGAACCCTTTTGGTGAAATACTGCGAAAAAGGGGAACTGGCAGCACCGGGCAAACCCTTGTTTAAGGTGGCCGATACCAATCACTTTTTCCTACGGGCCTACGTGACCGCCGATCAGTTGGCCGCACTTACACTCGGCCAGAACGTAACGGTCCATGCCGACTATGGTAAAGAGACCAAGGATTACCAGGGGACCATCAATTGGATAGCCACTACCGCCGAATTTACCCCCAAAACCATACAAACCAAAAACGAACGCGCCAACCTGGTGTATGCCGTCAAGGTTGCCGTTAAAAACGATGGTTACCTCAAAATCGGACTCTACGGTGGCCTCACGCTCTAAAACCATGCGACCACTCAGCGTACACGCCCTACAGAAGCACTACCAGACCGGTCAATCGGAAGTCTTTGTGGGCTTGGGCCGACCTGACGGATCCGGATCAAGTTCGATCAGCTTTGAGGTGGAGAAAGGGGAAGTCTTTGGCATTATCGGCCCTGACGGGGCGGGCAAGACAACGTTGTTTCGCATCCTGGCCACCTTGCTCCTACCGGATAGCGGATCGGCCACGGTGGAAGGGCTGGACGTATGTAAGGATTACANNGCTGGACGTTTGCCAGGATTACAAGGCCATACGTCACCGTATCGGATACATGCCTGGCCGTTTTTCGTTGTACCAGGACCTCAGTGTGGAAGAAAATCTCACCTTTTTTGCCACCTTGTTCAACACAACAGTGGACGCTAACAAGGCCTTAATCGATCCCATTTATAAACAAATAGAGCCCTTCAAGGATCGATTGGCCGGCAAACTCTCCGGGGGCATGAAACAAAAGCTGGCCTTGAGCTGCGCGCTGGTGCACAAACCCAGTCTCTTATTGCTGGACGAACCAACCACAGGGGTGGATGCCGTGTCCAGAGGCGAGTTTTGGGATATGTTGCACACCCTTAAGGCCGAAGGCATCACCATCCTGGTTTCCACCCCCTATATGG
>DOBD01000252.1 GCA_003506275.1 Bacteroidales bacterium
CCTCTGACAGAGTACTGAGTGCTCATTTCGTTGGTGGAACTTACGCCGGCAAACGTCACCAGCAACGCTTCGATGCTGCCGCCCGTCGCATCGGGCAATAGTCTGACTGACTTGGGGTTAAGGGTTTCCAGACCAGTGGTACGACGCTGTTGACCTTTGACGATGACCTCATTCAGGTTTCTGGAATGGATGCTGAGTCTTACGTTGACCACCAGGTCGGTCCGTTCGATGGGGATGATGCGGATGGCTGGCTGGTAAGAAAGGCAGGAATAGTGCAGTACAACGGTGTCTGACAGGGGGAGGCTGAGGCTGTAAAAGCCGTTCTCGTCGGTCAGGGTGTTGATGGTGCCGCCCAGATTACTCACGGTAGCCAACTCTACAGCCCTGCTGTTTTGGTCCATCACATAGCCCGATACGTTGACCTTTCCATTGGCCATGGCCTGGAGCGGGCAGCATAAAAACAGGAGAAGGAGGATAAGGGCAATGTGTCGCATCGTACGGTGGCTGGGGGAGGGGTCAACCGGTAACCCAACCCTGGAAAAGCAGGCAAATCTAAGGAATAAAACGTATATTTGCGGTCATTATTGCCCTTAATTTTATGGAGAACCTCCTGGAACTGTTGCGCCTCAGGCGTAGCACCCGTGTCTTCAAGGACACACAGATAACACCCGAGTTGGTGGAGATGCTCATGCAGGCCACCTTGATGTCCCCCTCATCCAAACGTAGCAACCCTTGGGAGTTTGTATTGGTTGACGAACCGGCAACCCTCCAGGCCTTGGCTGCCTGCAAGAAACACGGAAGTCAATTTTTGGACAAAGCACCCCTGGCTGTGGTTGTGTTGGCCGATTCAACCCGCAGTGACGTGTGGGTGGAAGATGCCTCCATTGCCGCCATCCTGCTTCAGTTGGAAGCCGAAGACCTGGGCCTGGGTTCCTGCTGGATACAGGTTCGCCTGCGTCAAACAGCCGATGGTGACGATTCAGAAGCGTATGTGCGCAAGGTATTGAACGTGCCAGACCACCTGAGTGTTCTGGCTATCATTGCCGTGGGCGTCAAGGCTGAAGCCCGCAAGCCGTTTGACGAAAGCAAACTGCAATGGGAAAAAGTACATCTTAACGGCTACGGCCACGATGAATAAATAAACGATTCCTTATTGAAGTCAACACCATGCTGATTACATTGATAGGCGCCGGGCGCGTAGCCAACCACCTGGGACCAGCCTTGCACAAGGCAGGTCATCGTTTTGGGCAGGTGTTCAGTCGTACGATGGCTCATGCTTCAGACCTGGCCATGGTGTTGGGTGCAGAGGCGGTGGACGTACCATCAGCCATCAAGCCTGGTGCCGATCTGTATCTCTGTGCCTTGAGCGATGACGCCTTGACAACGGTGTTGAATGACATGGTCAGTCCTCATTGGAACCATCCTCTGTTGGTACATACGGCTGGCAGCCTGCCGCTATCGGTGCTTACCCCCTATACGAACAGAGCCGGTGTGTTGTATCCCTTGCAAACTTTCAGTCCCGCCCGACAACTCGATATGGCCACCTTGCCGTTGTTTGTGGAAGCGACCGACGATACGACGCTACAATTGATCAACACCCTGGCCACCGACATCTCCCGTGTTGTCAAGCCCCTGGCCTCAGAGGAAAGACTCACCCTGCACCTGGCCGCTGTCTTTGCCTGTAATTTTGTCAATCACCTGTATGGGGTGGCCGGCAGTCTGTTGGAAGAAAGAGGGCTTGAATTCTCCCTCCTGTTGCCCTTAATAGACGAAACCGCCTCCAAAGTACATTCGCTCACTCCGAGAGAAGCCCAAACAGGCCCGGCTGTACGAAACGATCAGCGAGTCATAACCAAACACCTTCAAGCACTGAGTCAGCATCCGGAACGGGTCGCTCTGTACCAATTACTCAGTGAACACATACACCAGCAATCCCTATGAGTACGATACCCTTCGATCTGACCACCCTGAAAGCCGTCGTTTTCGACGTCGACGGTGTCCTATCTTCCGACATCATTCCCCTGTTTCCCAATGGAGAACCCATGCGTACCGTCAACATCAAGGATGGTTACGCCATCCACCACGCCGTCAAGAAAGGCTTGATCATCGGTATCATCACCGGCGGTCGCACCGAGGCTGTCCGTCAACGGTTTGAACTGCTCGGTGTACAACACATCTACATGGCTTCCAGTGTCAAGAAACACGATTTTGCCGATTTTCTGCTCAGNNTGACGACATCCCCGATTACGAAGTGATGAAGGTCGTTGGTCTACCAGCCTGTCCGGCCGACGCTGCACCGGAAATCCGACAAATTGCGCGGTACGTGTCCCACCACAAAGCCGGAGACGGATGTGGCAGGGATCTGATCGAGCAGATCATGAAGGCTCAGGGTACCTGGATGGATGGCGCCGAAGCCTTTGGCTGGTAATCGTTTTTCTTCCTTATACTTCCTTATTTAAAGTCTCCTATCCCCATGAATCACTTGCTACCCAACCTCGAAGGTTACCACCTGATGTTGGCTTCCCGTTCCCCCCGACGCCGTGCTTTGCTTGAAGAGCTTGGGCTGAAAGTGAGCGTGTTGGATCCGGTGGAGACCGATGAATCCTTTCCTCCTGGATTGGATGGTGCAGATACCGCCCAATTCATCGCGCTGCAGAAAGCCAAGGCCAACAACGGCATGATCAACAGCAATGATTTGGTGATAACGGCTGACACCATCGTTTTCAAAGAGGGTAAGGTGTTGGGCAAACCGAAAGACAGAGCAGATGCCATCGCTATGTTGAAACACCTGTCCGGTGGTACGCACCAGGTTTATACCGCCGTTTGCCTGAACAGCCTGAAACACGCACGCTGCTTCGTGGCCAGAACGGATGTGACATTCAGCCTGCTCAGTGAAGCTGAGATAATCTGGTACGTTGATACCTACCAACCTTACGACAAAGCCGGAGCCTATGGGGTGCAAGAGTGGATTGGTTTTGTGGCGGTTGAGCGGATAGAGGGCTCATATTACAACGTNNATGGGTTTGCCTATTCATCAGCTCTACGTACACTTGAAAGCATTCCCTGCTCTGTAAGATCAACCAGGCAGTTGCCAATCGGTCTAACCTCAATTTAATGGTTGGTTGACTGTTATTGTTGGCTATTGGAAACTTGGGAACGTTTCAAGTTTCCTTGTAACAGTC
>DOBD01000142.1:0-315 GCA_003506275.1 Bacteroidales bacterium
CATGTTGGTGGTTGGTCAGGGCGACGGCCACCTCAGTACCTTGTCCCATACCCAGGTTGAGCCCTTTGAATCGGAAGGGTTGGTACACTGCCTTGACTTCGGCATACTTAGCTCCGGTGGAACGGTCGGGAAAGACCACTCCGTTCAGACAGAACGCACCCGAATTGGGTTGATCGCCAAAATCACCCCCGTACGCGTAGTAGTGGCGACCGTTGGGGGTTGTTCGTTGGATACCCTGGTCCACCCAATCCCAGATGAAACCGCCCAACATACGGGGATGGGTGTACATTTCCTCCCAGTATTCCTTGAGGTTGC
>DOBD01000142.1:344-5996 GCA_003506275.1 Bacteroidales bacterium
GCAGGCGCTCCCAGCGGGCGTTTTCGGCCCGTTCAGACAGGGCATCACCGGCTTTGGGCGGATTGAGGTAAGTGTCCATAACCCTGGGGTAGAAGCGGCTGATCACATCTACCGACGAGGGATCAGGATCGGCCGAAGATTGGCCCAACCTAAATTCCATGCCCCTGCCCTGTGCGCCTTCATAGTGAATGAGACGGGTCGGATCAAAGGCCTTGAGCCAGGCGGCCGTGGCTGCAAAATTGGGGCCGTAGCCCGCTTCGTTGCCCAGCGACCAAAAGAGGATGCTGGGATGATTTTTATCGCGTTCGGCCATGCGAATCGTTCTGTCCATAAACGCCTGAATCCAGGTGGGATCGGAGGCCAGCTTGCCCCGCAACCCGTGTTCNNCAATTACGTACAGGCCCAATTCATCGCACAAGGCGTACCAGCGAGGGTCGTTGGGGTAATGGGCGCAACGAACGGCGTTGATGTTGGCTTGCTTCATCAACCGAATATCCCTGCGCATGGAGGCTTCCGTCAGCGTATGGCCGCTCAGCGGATCAAATTCATGGCGGTTGACGCCCCTCAGTTTAATGGGCTGGCCATTGACCAACACCTGGCCGTGACTGATTTCGACGGCCCTGAAGCCGACCTTGATGCGTACCACTTCAGCCACCTGGCCATCGGGTTGTTTGAGTGTCAGGACAAGGGTGTACAAATGAGGCGTCTCGGCCGTCCAACGCAGCGGTTGGCGTACCGTATCCGCCATCCAGGCAAAGGCCGGCAGCCCCCGTTGAGGCGTACGGGCGTTGAGGATGGCCGAGCGGTGTTGGCGGTTAATCAAGGGTTCGACAGCCTGCACCAACGGCTGCTGAAACACCGATTGTCCTGCAGCGTCCAACAAAGAAGCTTCGAGATTCCAACCAGCCAGTTCAACGTCAGGCATGGCGTCGACATCCGGCTTGATGGCCAGTTCAAAATCCCGGTAATGCCCGTCTGGTAAGGTTCGGACAGCCACATCCCGGATGCGCACCTTGGGCGTGGCATACAAACAAACGTCTCGGTAGATACCGCTGAGCCGCCACATATCCTGATCCTCCAGGTAGCTGCCGTCGCAGAAACGATACACCTGAACAGCGACCAGGTTGCGTCCCGGTTTCAAAAACGCCGTTACGTTGAATTCGGCGGGTTCCATGCTGCCTTCGCTGTAACCCACGGCCTCACCATTGACCCAGACATAAAATGCGGCGCTCACCCCTTCGAAGCGCAGGAAAACCTGCTTGTCCGACCAGGCAGCAGGCAACTCCACCCAACGGCGGTAGGAACCCACAGCATTGCGTTCCTTGAAGGTCGTGTAGGCAGCATCAGGTTCCGTCATGACCCTGGGCGGGTCAATCTTGAACACATAGCCGGCGCTGGCGTAGATGGGTGTGCCGTATCCGTTGAGTTCCCATTGGGAGGGCACGGTCAGGGTTTTCCAGGTAGCATCGTTAAACGTAGGGGCTTCAAATCCCAGCGGACGTTGCGAGGGCGTTGGCACCCAATGAAAGCGCCAGTCACCGTTCAACGACAAATACCTGGCTGAACTCAACGAGGTAGCCACATCTGAGGTCGATATCCCTGCCTTCATTGGGCCATCAAAGGTAGCTTCAGGTATAAAGTAGGCCCTGGCCGGTTCCCGGTTGCGTTCGTTGATCCATTGGTTTTCCCAATCAGGTACAGCCGCTGATAGCATCAACGGGGCCACCATCAGAGCGACCAACAGCCCCCCTACCCGCTTTCCAACCATCGGAAAGCGGGTGTTAGAGGTACAACGTAACCGGGCATCCTGTTTCATTCTGTCTTAGTTTTCCGTATCGTAACCAGGGTTCTGTCCGAATTCGTCAAAATTGAGCATGGTTTCCACTTCGATTTGAGGAATGGGCCTGTACATGTGGTGCGTTTTGACATCCAGGATGTTGGGGTTCTTGGCTTTGATCCATTCCACCCAGGCAGTCGGCGTGCGTCTGAACGTGCGAACCAAGTCAAACCAGCGCAGGTGTTCACCCGTCAGTTCCCTGGCCCTTTCATCCAGGAAGAAGGCCGGCGACAGGTCATTCTCGGTTACCTGCATAGAATCCGTCATGTTCACTGGAGCCTTGATGGCGGCACGCGTACGCAACACGTTGATCCAGTCTTTGGCCTGCGGTTTGTTGTTCAGGTAATACTCCGCTTCAGCAGCGATCAGGTACATTTCGGCCAAACGGATCAGGATGACATCCTGGGTGCAGAAATCGGAGTTAACGTTTGAGCGATTGGGATCCAAATACTTGCGCAACTGGGGATGATGGGCGTTGAGCTCGGTGGTCAGGATGGAGTCGGTATTGCCCACGTCGTAGAGGTCGTACTTGTCCACCACGCCATAGTTGCGTCTTGCTTTGTCGGCTATGCCTTTCTTGGTGAAAAACAAGGCGGTGTCACCGGTATTGATGGTCGTGGTGGTCTTGATGACCGTGTTGTCTTTTTTGAAGCGGGTAATCTCAGCCGTGCTCCAACGTTTCTTGGCCGGTGCCAAGGGGTTGGTGGGATCCTTGACGTAGTTGCAGAAAAACGCTTCCTGGAAACTGGCGTAGTACCTGGCGTCCATGTCTTCGTTGAACACATCCAGTTGATAGAGCGTGGGCATCAACCCTGGACCTCTGGAATTGGACTGATCATTACCGTCAACCAGGTTCAGGGAAACACCGCAATAGGAACTGTAATCCGACAGGAACCAAAGGTGCAGGCGGTTGGGGGTGTCGTCCCCGTTGTAGGAAGCGGTGGCGGAATGAGTCACTTTAAACAGGCATTCGGTATTGGCCTTGTTGTTGGCTGGTTTGAACACATCGTTGAAGTCGGGGTAGAGATCCACGCCGTACATGGCTTTGTTGGTGATCAATTCGGTCGCTGCCGTCTTTGCCAGGGTGTAGTAAGTGACGGCTTCCGGGGAGGATGGTTCGAAATAGGCGGCTCTTGTAAGCGCAAGACGGGCTTGCAGGGCGAGGGCGGNNGGCAAGTGGTTGACGGCAAAGTCGATGTCGTCCAAAATGACCTCATAGAAATCATCGACCGAGCTGCGTTGTGCGCTGAGTACGGGGCCAGCCGTTTCCTCGGTACGCAGGATAACACCACCCCATTGTTCCACAATCATCCAGTTGTAGTAAGCTCTGAGGAAGTGGGCCTCGGCCACCTTGGCATCGCGAATGGAATCGTTGGGGAAGCCAGCTGCGTCTGCCCTGCCAATGGCGGCATTGCAAAGGTTGATGGGCTCGTACATGCGCTTCCAGGGATTGTTAAACTTGGTCAGGTCGGAAGCCAGGTTCATATAGCGGGTGGTTTGCTTGTTGTAGAAACTCTTCTCGTTGTTAAACCAGCAGTCGGTGCCCCCTTCCGTCATCAGTAAAATATCTTCAGTGCCGTAGAACTCCTTACGGAGGTTGACGTAGCAAGCGTTTACCAGGGTTTCAAAGCCCTCGGGCGTGCTGAAAACGGTTTCCGCCGTTACACCCGAAGGGTTGTATTCATCCAGGTCGCAGGCGTGAAACAGCCCGACGGTCAGCAGGAGAATGGTTATCGGTAAGTATTTCATAGTTACTTGATTTTTGTAGAATGTGTACGTAGGACATTTAGATGGTCAGGTTCAAACCGAAGACGATTTGACGACCCAGGGGCGAATCTTCCGATCCACCACGTTCGGGGTCGTAGTTATTCAGCAGGTGGCTCTTGGCCCAGTACCATAGGTTGGAACCGGTGGCGTATACCCTGAGCCGTTCGATGGACAGCGCTGAGCTGATGGATGCTGGCAGGGTGTAGCCCAGGTTGACGGTCTTTAGCTTGATGTAGGAACCATCCGTATACTTAAGGGTTTGGTAGCCTACGTAGGCACTGATGTCCTTCAGCGCATCGGGCCTCGGGAAATCGTTGGAAGGATTGGTCGGTGTCCAGTAATCCAAGCCTGAAGGAATGTTGGACGCGTTGGGTTTATACCTACCCAGAATGTCTGAAGCGATGACCTGTCCCCAACGGGCATTGAAAAACACGCTCAGGTCAAACCCTTTGTAGGTAAACGTATTGTTCAACCCCATTTGCCATTTGGGATTTCGCGAACCGATGTACACATAATCGGCTTCGTTAATGAAACCGTCGGAGGCATCGGCTACCCCATCACCATCGCTGTCGACGGTGATTTGGTCTTTGAGTCTGATGTCACCGGGGGCGGCTCCGTAAGCAGTCGCGGCGGTCTCCTCGCCCAACTGCCAGATACCCAGCTTCTCGTAGCAACGGTAGGAACTGATTTCATGACCGAGCAACAAGCTGTTGGCCTCACCGTTGATGATGTCGCTGCCATCCACCAGGGAGGTAATGGCTTCCTTGTTGGTGGAGAAGGTCAGGACGGACGACCACTTGAAGTGTCGACGTCTGATGTTATCCGATTGAATGGCAAGTTCAAAGCCTTTGTTGGAGCTGCTGGCCACGTTTTGCCACATGGTGAAACCACCACCGCCGGCAGAAGGCAACTGGGGACGTTTCAACAGAATGTCGGAAGTCAGGGTCTGGTAAACATCGGCCGTTACGTTGATGCGGTTCCACAAACTGACATCCACACCAATGTCCGTGGTCTTGGAGATTTCCCAACCCAAGGCCTTGTTGGCAATGTCCGTACCAAAATAGTAATACGTGGCCGGTGTTTCTCCGAAGGCCAATCGGGTATCGGCAATGACCACACTCTGGGTGCCGTAATTGGAAATACCGGAATTGCCGGTCACCCCGTAACTAGCCCTGAGTTTCAAGTTGGTCAGCGTGCCGGCCAGGTCTTCCATGAAAGCCTCATCCGACATCCGCCATCCGGCAGAGACAGAGGGAAAGTTGGCCCAACGATGTCCTTCGGAAAGCACGGAGGAACCATCGTAGCGGTTGGTGAACTGAAGCAGGTAACGTCCCTTATAGCTGTAGTTGATGCGGGCAGCCAGGGAGAACATCTGTCCTTGGGAATATCCAGAGCCAATGACACGGCTGGCAGCATCGGTGGCTCCCAGGTTGTAGAACAATTGGTTGGGAACAGCCTGTCCCCTACCCGAGGCCGAATAATTCTCGTTGATGCCTTTTGACCAGCTGGTCAGGAACGTGCCGGAAAGGGTGTGGTCTCCCAGATCCTTACTGTACGTCAGAATGTTGTCCCACAGGTAGGAACGTCCGAAACTGGCTGCCACACTGGCTTCGTTGTAATTACCCAATGAACGCCAGGACCAGGTATCGTTGTACATACCTTGTCTGCCCGCGCTCAGGGAGGTGCTCAGATTGGATCGGAAGGTCAACCCCTTAATGGGAGTAAGTTCCAGGAACCCTTTGGTGACAATGGTACCTCGCAGGCTGTTGTTGACCTGGGTATACTCATCCGTCTGGTCGAGCAAGGGGCTGAGGGTAGACACGTCGCCGGCAATGGGGTAGCGGATCACGTCACCGTTGGCATCGAAGGGTACACCCAGCGGGGTGGCCGACATGGCTTTTCCAAACTGTCCTGAGCGGGCGTTACGGTCGGTGTAGGTCAATTGAATGTTCAGTCCTACCCTGGCCCATTTGTTGATGCAGTGCTCCAGGTTGATGCGCAGGGACAGCCGTTCCATGTTATCGTTGGCCAGCATGCCCACTTCGTTG
>DOBD01000009.1 GCA_003506275.1 Bacteroidales bacterium
CCCAGGGCTGTTGAATTCGGATCGGCCCCCATGTTGCTGAGATCTACCACAAAGCCAGGATGGGTCACGGTTATTGCCAGGGTGCAGTATGAGGGTGAACACACACCACTGCCCGATACGTTGATACTGCAAACCTATTCACCCCTCAGACCACTCTTGTACAAGGAGCAACCTTGGAAAGGAAGTGTGCAGCAACACAGCGATAAACTATTCAACCAACGCATGACGCCGGAAGAACGGCAGCGTGCGCTGGAAGAAGTGGAACGTCAGCAAACCCAGTTTGGGGAGTCTTTTTAGATCCGTTACAGTAAGCCCCCTACCAGGAAAAAAATCAAGGCGCCCATTAAAGCACTCACGGGTATGGTCAGGATCCAGGCAATCAGCAGGTTGCGGCTAATGCCCCAGCGTACGGCCGATAACCGCTTGACGGCTCCTACACCGATAATGGCACCGGCTATGGTGTGAGTCGAGCTGACAGGGATGCGCAGGAACTCGGTGACATACAGCGTGATGGCACCGGCAGTTTCAGCGGCCACGCCCTCCAGAGAGGTCACTTTTGTGATTTTCGATCCCATGGTCTTGACGATTTTCCAGCCACCTGTCATGGTNNCTATGGCGGTAAAGCAAGCGAAGGCCACCCAGTCAGGCAATTGGCTGAATTCGGAAATGCCCAAGTCGATACCTTCAGCGTAGGCTGCTATCATGGCAGCCCCGATAATACCCATCACTTTCTGGGAATCATTCAAGCCAAAACCAATGGCAAACAAGCCGGACGATACCAACTGCAAACGCCGGAACCATCGGTTGACCTTGTGTGGATTGCCCTTTTTGCATATGTACATGATCAGAATGGTCAACACTGTTGAAATCAGGAAGCCAATCAAGGGGGCAATAAAGATAAAGGCCGCAATCTTAAGGATGATGCCGGCATGAATGGCCTTAAAGCCACTGCTCATGATGGGNNCCACCGGCAAACCCGCCGATCAACGTATGCGACGAGGAGGATGGGATGCCAAACCACCAGGTGGCCAGGTTCCATATGATGGCCGCTACGATACCCGAAAAGATCACTGGCAGCGTGATGTAATTTTCAAAGACGGTTTTGGAAACCGTATTGGCAATGCCAAACTCACCAATCAAATATTTGGCGATGAAAAAGGCGACAAAATTAAAACTGGCAGCCCAAAGTACAGCCCTGAAGGGAGTCAATACTTTGGTGGAGACAATCGTCGCGATTGAATTGGCTGCATCGTGAAAACCGTTGATGTAGTCAAATAAGAGCGCAAGGACAATAATAACGATTAGTAACGTCATTGCGACAACGCCTAGGCGTACTTAACGATGATGGTCTTGATGATCTTGCCGACGTATTCGGCAACATCAGTGGCCTTTTCAAGTTCATACATGATGCCTTTGAGCTTGATGAGCTCCACGCCGTTTTTTTCGTTTTCAAACAGGTCGATGATAAAGTGTTCGTATACGTCATCGGCCTTGTTCTCAATTTCATGCAACTCATGGCAGTAGGCAATGATGTGCTTCGGATCTTTCTTGAGAACGTCCAGTTCATCCACGGCTTTTCCAATGCATACCGCACCGTCCTTGATCAGGTTGGCCAGCGTCACGGCGCTATCCGGCATGCGGGTAGGGTTGTACAAGACCATGCGCTTGGCACAGCTGTTGATGTAATCGGTCACATCGTCCATGCGGCTGGACAACTGATTGATGTCTTCCCGGTCAAACGGTGTGATGAAGGTTTTGTTCAATTCGTCAAAGACACGGTTGGCCAGGACATCCCCCTTCTTTTCCTGTTCCTTGATTTTCTTGTAGTAATCGGCTGCTGTGGAGTGGTCGTAGTGCGAGATGAATTCGATCAAGAGATCGGCGGCTTTGACCATCACTTCCGACATTTCTTTCAAGATGGGAAAGAACTTGGGTTCTTTCGGAGTGAATTTGCTAAAGATAGAATTGCCCATGATGTATGATTATGTGTTAGATCTATTGATACAAATGAACGCCGAACAGGAAATAAATCAAGGCCGCCAGTGCAGCACTGACAGGTATGGTCAGAATCCAGGCCACCATCAGGCTGCGGGTAACCCCCCAACGCACGGCAGATAAACGTTTGACAGCACCGACACCGATAATGGCCCCCGTGATGGTATGCGTCGTGCTGACAGGTATGTGCAAATATTCAGTCAGGTACAGCGTTAATGCGCCCGCTGTTTCAGCGGCAACGCCTTCGAGGGGTGTCACCTTGGTGATGCGCGATCCCATGGTTTTGATGATGCGCCAGCCACCCATTACGGTACCCAGAGAGATGACAAAGAAGCAAGAGAAGGCTACCCAGTCTGGCAGCATTTGACCGATTTCCGTGAAGCCTGTGTCGATGCCATGATCGTGGTAGGCAGCAAATAGCGCAGCGGCAATGATGCCCATCACCTTCTGGGAGTCATTCAAGCCGTGGCCAATGCTGAACAAGGCCGATGATGCCAACTGCAAGCGTTTGAACCATGTGTTGGCTTTATGAGGGTTGACTTTCTTGAATGTGTACAGGATGAAAAGTGTCAATAAGGTGGAAATGAACATGCCAATAGCAGGGGCTAACACGATAAATGCGGCAATCTTGAGGATGACGTCGCCCTTGATGGCTTCCAAACCGCTGGTGGAATAACCACTTTGGATGATGGAACTCATGATGGCCGCTCCGGCAAACCCGCCAATCAAGGTATGGGAAGAGGAGGAGGGAATGCCCAGCCACCAGGTGGCCAGGTTCCAGATGATGGCGGCCACGATACCGGAGAAAATCACTGGCAGGGTGATGAAGGTATCGACCACGGATTTGGACACCGTGTTGGCGATACCGAACTCGCCGATGATGTATTTGGCAATAAAAAAGGCT
>DOBD01000322.1 GCA_003506275.1 Bacteroidales bacterium
AACCCTGCGGGGTGCCAACCCTCGGGAAATCGAAGAAAGCTAGTTGCTCAGAAACGGTGCCAATGTGTGCCATGGGGTGGAAACCCTGCGGGGTGCCAACCCACGCGGGATCGAAGGAATATGGTGCTATTTCGTTGGTATAACCTCCCTGATGCTGCCATCCCGATTATACCGCAATTCATCGACACAAATCGAACGACGATACGGATGAAGACTCTTACCATGCCCCCAACCAAACAATTTGGGCAGTTCAGGATGATGCTGATAATACAAGTCGGAATTGTGGTAAAACAAATACCATTTCCCCTTGAATTCAACGATGGAATGGTGATTGGTACCGCTGTTCATTGGCCGTAAGATGATACCCCGATAGGTAAAAGGCCCCAAGGGATTGTTGCTGGTGCAATACTTGATGTGCCCGCTGTTGGAGGCATACGACAGGTAATACGTGCCCTTGTATTTGTGCATCCACACCGCTTCAAAAAAGTCGTCGGTGCCCTTTAGCAAATGGACGTTTCCATCGTAGGAAATCATGTCTTCGTTGAGCTTGATGGCATTCACAACCAACTGGCCCATATAGAGATACGCCTGGCCATCATCGTCGATGAAAACGGCCGGATCGATGAAATCGCGGGTGCAGACCACTCCTTTCGATTTCACATGAATCAAGGCTGAATCCAACGGATCCTTGAACGGCCCATAGGGTTGTTTGGAAACGGCCACCCCGATTTTACTGTGTTCCACCGGATAATAGAAGTAATACATGCCGTTGCGCTTGATGCAGTCGGGCGCCCAGGCCTCTTTTGTGGCCCAGCTGGTATGCTTCAAGGAAAAAGCCACGCCATGATCGGTCCATGTTTTCAGATCGTCGGTCGAAAACACGTGCCAATCGACCATCCTGAATTTCGTGGCCGTATCCTCGTCGTGTGAGGGGTACACATACAGCCGCCCGTCAAACACACGGGCTGAAGGATCGGCTGTGTACATATGGGTGATAAAAGGATTGGCCGCCCAGCCTACCAGACTCACCAGGCCAATCAGACCAAACAGCAACCACTTTTTCATACGCAAACAGGAATTGATGCGTGAAAATAGTCTTTTATTTCATTCCAAACAAAAACGGAAAGCCAAACGTCACAACGATCGTCCAAACCGTGTACACCGGCAAGTAGCGCGCTATCGTTCGTTCAACACCGTCAAATTGGCCACCCTTGAACGTCACCTTGAATAAATCAATCATGATCAACACCAGGTGGCCGAAAATCAAGAGGTTGGAACCCAAAACGGCCGTACGGTTGGGGGTGAAGCCATATTCGCCCAATCGGTACACAATGGCCGACAAGGCCACCAGGTCTACCAGCAGGGTAATGATGGACAACCCAAACAGCATCCATACGTTGAATCGTTTGGGTTTGCTCAGGGTTGTTTCAGTCACCGAGAACACGATCAACGCCATCACACCCAACAGCAACAGGTTGAATACTAGCAAAAAGTCCCTGTCGTTGTAAGGGTCCTTGCCCGTTACGACCATGCTGATTAAAAAAATGACCAACGTGATCACGACCAGGGGTGTGAACAAATTGGCAATGATGGGCGCAATCTTCTGGGTTACCGCCGGATAGGTCTTGATGATATAGGTAGCCACGATGGGGGCTGAAACCAGTCCAAGTACCACCACATAATCACCATAGAATGTTTCGATGTTCATATCGATGGCCGAAAACAACCCCAACGTCACGGCGGTTAACATAGCGCCGGCAATCAGGATAATGGCCGACAGAATGGCTATGTCTCCGTTGTATTTGAGGTAATCCATCCGTCTGGTGAGGTCTTTTGTATTAAAGTCAATAAAAATCAACCCATACAGACACCACAATAACAGGGGCAAATGGATATAGGCCAAACTGATGGAATGGCTTTCCTTTACAGTTGGCAATAGGTTGATGTACACGGCAGACACGGCAAAGACGGCCAGCGAGATAAACAGATGCTTCATTACCAAGTGTTTATTGGTTAGAAACACATAGGTCGACAGGCCCAGAAACAGGATGAGACCGGCGTCCTTCTGGTAAAACTGAAATTCTTGCGGCAAAAATCCAACCACTTGGGGCAGCTTAATCAGGAAACCAGTGATCAAACAGGCTACGATCAGAAAAAGAATGTCATTGTTGCGAACCGTTTTCTTCGATTCAAGCGTGACGGGAGTATCCCCGTTTTCAGGCATCTGTGCTTCCATACCAGTCTTTCTTAATGGGTTGTGAGTAATTGTTCGATGGCTTTCAGGTGTTTTGTAAACGCCTCAATGCCTGTGGGTGTGGCATAGTAAACCGTGTTGGGTTTCCTACCCAGAAATTCTTTCTTATAGTTGATATACAGACTCTTTTCCAATGTCTTCAAATGGCTGGCCAGGTTGCCATCGGTGACATCCAGCAACTCTTTNNCGTTGACAACCAATGCCGACATGATACCCAATCGTACCCTGTTTTCAAAGGCTTTATCCAGGTCTTTCAGTAGGTCCTTCACAATGAATACTTCTTTTGTATCAATAAACCGTACACGAGTTGAACGAGACCAAAGCCAATGGCCCAGATCAACAGGCCGTATCCGATCAACCAAAAGGCCAAAAGACCCAACACCAGCTNNGATAACGAATACTTGCTGGCGTTCACCAGGGCCAGCCCGTAAAACATCAGGGTGACAGAAGGTAACATGCCCACAAATCCTCTCAGCAACAACATCAGCGCAAACAATCCGCCTGCGGCCAGGGGGATCAGCAAATTAATCAGCAGCCTTTTGGTTTGAGCATCCCAGGCCGGTAGTTGTTGCTTTTTTGTTTGCCGCCTTGTGAAGAAGATCGCACTGATCACTGATACGATCAATGTACCCAACGCAATGGCCAACATGGTACCCATGACACCCCCGGTCAGTTCCACCGCCTCATAGACCTGAAAATCCGAGTGCTTGAACAGGGTTTGGTAAGCAATATAATCACCGGCCAACGCGATGATACCGGTCGACACGCCGGAAAGCCCACTCAACGAGATGAATCGGGTAGACCGGTTCATGATGTCCTTGATCTGTTCGATGTCTTTGATGTAATCTTTTTTCATTTTTGAAAGTACTTTGTTTTGCAAAGTAAATACGTTTTTTTGATACCTGCAAATTTTTTGCTATATTTGATTAATTAGTTGAGGTTGCTTATCAACCAATCACCCCGCGTTAAGCCCATCCTGTTTCCCGTTCGCCCCTTCCATGCGGCCTCAACTCAGTCAACGAACCCCTTTTCGGACGGAAACACCCTATAGTATGACGACTAAGCGCCAAGCGCTTCTCCCGTCACCCCCTTCTGCAGGATGGAACATGTTTGACGCATAAAATGACGTCCATGTCCCAAACAACACCCATTTTTGACGATCACCAACAAGCGTTGGCTGAAAAAATTCAGCCCAGTATCAACATCACTCAATGGAAAGATTGGAAATGGCAACTACGCCACGCCATCAAAACCATCGAGGCTTTTGAGTACCTTACTGATATACGCTTTTCCCCTGAAGAAAAAAAGCGTCTGAACGAGACAGCCGACCGCTTTCCCTTGGCCATCACGCCCTATTATGCCTCCCTCATCGATAAACAACGATACGCGGATGACCCTGTGTACAAGCAGTCCTTTTTAGACAACAGGGAACTGCTGGTCACCCCCAACGAGATGAGTGACCCGTTGGCCGAAGACAAAGACAGCCCTGTACCGGGTATTACCCACCGATACCCCGACCGCGTATTGTTCCTGGTAAGCAACACCTGCGCCATGTATTGCCGACATTGTACCCGCAAACGGAAAGTGGGTGATGTGGACTTCATCCCGGGTCGCGAGCAAATCTCGCTGGGGCTTGACTACATCAGGCGTACCCCTCAAATAAGGGACGTGCTGCTTTCTGGCGGTGATCCCTTCCTGTTGTCGGACGATTACCTGGACTGGATCTTGACTGAACTACAACAAATACCCCATGTGGAAGTAATCCGTATTGGCACGCGCACCCCTGTCGTCTTACCTTACCGCATCACGGACGAATTGGTTGCCATGCTGAAAAAACACCAACCGCTCTGGATCAACACACACTTCAACCACCCCAGGGAACTCACCACCTCCTCCAGGGAAGCATTGACCAAGCTGGCCGACGCCGGCATACCCCTGGGCAATCAATCCGTCCTGTTGGCCGGTGTAAACGATTGCCCGCGCATCATGCGTACCTTGGTACAGCAACTGGTCAAGAACAGGGTAAGGCCATACTACCTCTACCAATGTGACTTATCAGAAGGGTTGTCACACTTCAGAACGCCTGTCCGCAAGGGTATTGAGATCATGGAGAGCCTCATCGGCCACACCAGCGGCTTCGCCGTTCCCACGTATGTCATCGATGCACCGGGTGGTGGCGGCAAGATACCCGTCATGCCCCACTACATCATGTCCTGGAGCACCAACAAGGTCATCTTACGCAACTACGAAGGGGTTATCACCTCCTACAGAGAACCTGACCACTATAAAGCGCCCAACTGCAACCTGGACTGTGAAGCCTGCAAGTTGGAGTTGGACACACACCCCTCGGAAGAAATCAACGCCATCGGTATCGAGAAATTGCTCTCTGACTACGACGATACCGTATCCTTAATCCCATCTGAGAATGAACGTTTTGAACGCAGGGAGGACAGCCTATGAGTAAAGCCCTTTTATCATCCTTGTCACACGATAAAGCCAACGACAGGGTCTATTTGATGCACTTGCATCCAGACGACTTCCCCCAGATTGGCAGACAGATAGACAGTTTGGCTCGTAAATACATGTACGGCAAGGTGTTTGCCAAAATACCTGCCCGCTACTTCCCCACCTTTCAAAAAAGTGGTTATGTCATTGAAGCCGTCGTGCCCGGTCTTTTTGGTGAAGACGATGGGCTTTTCTTGTCCAAATACCACGTGACAGCGCGCAGTTTCCCTGAGCACGAAGCCATGCTGGTCTTACAAACGTTGTTGTTTGCTGAAAAGCACCCCATTCAGGAAACACTGGATAACCGTTTCTCCATCAGACCATTGATTCCCGCTGACAGTGCCGAGATGGCCAGGGTTTTCAGTGCCGTATTTGCATCGTACCCCTTCCCCATCACCAATCCCGGCTTCTTGAGAAAAACCATGTCCAACGGACACACACAGTATGTGGGCGTGTTCGAAGGCACCAAACTGGTCGCCTTGAGCTCTGCCGAGGTGGATCCTATTCACAAGAACGCTGAGATGACCGACTTTGCCATCTTACCTTCCCACAGAGGCGATAAACTGGCTGCCCATTTGTTGAAATGGATGGAAAACCGTTTGACGGAACAGGGCATCAGGACCTTTTACACCATCGCCCGCCTGCACGAACCGGCCATGAATAAAACGTTCCTCAACCAGGATTACCGATACGCAGGCACCTTGATACGGAACACACAGATAGCCGGTCGTATTGAAAGTATGAACGTGTGGTACAAAACGGTTTAATTGCGTATTTTTGTCGGCAAAGCACCACACCATGCCCGATCTACTCACACTCATCAAGCAACGTCAAAGCGACAGGGCTTACGATACCAACCGACCGGTGGAACAAGAAAAGCTGGATTACATCCTGGAGGCAGGCCGGTTGGCGCCTTCAGCCTGCAACGCCCAGCCTTGGACGTTCGTCGTGGTCACCGATCCTGCGCTGCGTCGTCAAATGGCTTCGGCGGTATCAGACATGGGCTTGAATCACTTTTCCTACCAAGCACCTGTATTGATTGTCCTGGTGCAGGAGTCACCCAACTTCACTTCGAAAGCGGGTGGATGGATCAAGCAGAAACACTACCCGGACACCGACCTGGGCATAGCGGCCGCTCATATTACCCTGGCCGCCACCGAACAAGGGCTGGGATCGTGTATCGTGGGCTGGTTTGATGAAAAGGAAGTCAGGTCATTGTTGGGCATTCCGTCTTCAAAACGTCCCCTGCTGATTATTACACTAGGGTATTCCACCCAACCTGCCCGTCCCAAAAAACGCAAGGAGTTATCGGAGGTGGTGGCGTATAATGCCTACAAGACTAAAAAGCACTGACAGTTTTAGAACTCACTGACCACTGCTTTACCATCAAGCCAGGCAGCCATGTTGAGCACCAGAAAATTCCAGTTTTGGAAGCCCTTGTTCAAAACAGGTGCTCCATTGTCGGGGAGGTAGTATTCATGCAAGGCTCCATACTGTTCGAAGTCTTTGCCCAACAACAGGATGGTTTTCTCGGCTACCTCCCTGGCTTCCTGTTCATATCCATACGTCAACAGTCCCCTGAATACCAAGTAATTTACATTGATCCAAACCGGACCCAACCAGGAAGAAGGATTGCCGCTGGCCCTGGTGTCGTACATTTTTTCCAGGGGCGACAACGTGCGAACACCGGCAGGGGCGTTGAAGGATGTCGTGTCGCGGTAGTGTTCGGCGACCATGCGTTCAGCCTGTTCGGGGGTTGCAATACCGGCCCAAAGAGCCATAAAACCACTCCAAACACTGAGCCGCTGTATCAGGCAGTCGTATGTACGGGGCTGTCCCACATGAAGGTAGAGTTGACCGGGTTCAAGCCCCTCGATGGCTGGCTTTTCTACTGGACGAAGGTTGAGGTCAACACTGTAGTAGAAGCCATCTCTGGGGTCCCAGCAATGCTCCCGGACTGCCGCCTTCAACTGGTCGGCTTCCCGCTGATAGAAAGTGGCGATATCGGGCAACGACAGGCGCTCGGCCAGGTAGCCCATAGCCAGCAGTTCCTTGTACATCAACGCGTTGAGAAAAATAGAGCCTGAACTGCCGTAGGGTCGATAGAAAGTAGAAGGATCATTATCGACCCCGATAGCTTCATCTGTTTCCCAGTAAATGAGCCCGGTAGCCTTGTGTTTGTGATGGTTCAGGTACTTGTTGACAAACGCCTGCAAGTAGTAAAAACCTTCCCTGAGCCATTCGGCATCGCCTTCGTTGTATGTGACAATCAAGGCGGCATGTTGCGCCAGGGTGGGTTTGTGCATGTTGCTTTTCCAAGGATTTCGGTGTTTGAGCATCTCTTCCCTGGAAGGCGCGTTACGTTCGATCCAGATGGGTATCCAGCCATCCATCCCCCCGTAGCTGAGGGCATTCAACACACAGCCTTGCTCATAGCGAAGAGCTTGCTTTTTATCATCAGCAGACCCCTTCTCAAGTAGGATTTGTTTCAAGGCCACATTGCTGAGCCAGGAATCCCAATCCCATAACATGTCAAGGTATTGAGCGCTGCCGGGTGCCAGAAAAGGATAGGCCAGGGAACCACCGGGTTCCCTGTACATGCCTTTCATTTCTTTGTGAATGTACGTACGACAGAGGGTCTTGTACTGCGCAACGGTTTCTGCGTTGCGAGGAGGCAGTTGGGCCGGCAGATGCAGGCTCATGCCAACCACCAACAAGGTTAGCAAGAGGTGTTTATTCATGGTCGCACATTGGAGGCCGACCGTATTAGTCAGCCACGTTTTTCAGCTCCAGGCCGTAGCCTTTTTTCTTATCCTCCCGCTTCAGCGCCACGGCTACCAAAATAGACAGCGCGGCCAGGATGGAGAAGAGAAACATCACCAAGGTGTAGTCGTAACCAATGCTGCCATCGGGTTTTTCCACCTTGCAAAACGCATCCAGCACCTTACCCACCGCAAAGGGAACGCCCATCAGACCGATGTTCTGTATCCAGAAAATCAGGGCATAGGCCGTACCCAGCTGTTTCTCGGGAATGATTTTGGCCACCGAAGGCCACATGGCCGAGGGCACCAACGAGAAGGAGATGCCCAGGATGATCATGAGCGCCACCGCCAGGATCCAGTTATTGAGGAAAGGAATGGTAAAGATAACGTGGACCAGCAACAGGATGACGGCTCCCAAAATCATGATGGAGGCTCCTTTGCCTTTTTTATCGTAGATGCCACCAAACAGAGGCGTCAGCAGAATGGTGCCAAATGGCAGCAAACCAGGGATAATGCCCGCCAGCTTGATGTCCACGTTGAATTTATTGACCATCAAATCGGTGGCGTATTTCAGGAAGGGAAAGACGCAGGAATAGAACAGTACGCACAAAAGGGCGATGAGCCAGAAACCTTTGTTCGAAAGGATGACCTTGACATCGGAGAGTTTGAAGCTTTCTTCGGATTCCGAAGACTGGTCCTGACTGGTTTCCTTGTCCAGTCTTCTATCCATGAACGTGTAACCGATAAAAGCCACCAGGCCGATGCACAGCAGCACGACGCCCAACAATACGGGGGCTGGTACTTGCTGGAAGTACTTGGCGAAGGGCACAGTGATGATGAGAGCCAGGGCTGTACCTACACGGGCCAACGCCACCTGTAAGCCCATGGCCAGCGCCATTTCCTTGCCTTTAAACCACTTGACGATGATCTTGGTCACAGTGATACCGGTCACTTCGGCGCCAATGGCGTAAATGGCGTAGCCGATGGAAGCCCACATGACGGGGGCCGAAATTCCAAACAGATCCTTGCCCACCAAAGCATCGGAGGAAATACCCCAGTACTTGATGACGGCTCCGATGATCATCAGAGAAGCCGAAAGCTGACCGGTAAACCTGACCCCCATCTTGTCGAGGATCAGGCCACCAAGCAGCAGCATGAACAGGAACACATTGAACCAACCGTAGGCGCTGGTAAAGAAACCATAGTCGCTGCTGTCCCACCCCATCTCGGTTTCGAGCAGGGTTTTTAAGGGCGACATCACATCGGTGAAGAAATAAGCGGCCAACATCGTGAAGGCCACGATGCCAAGGGCTGTCCACCGTGCGACGGCAGAATTTCGGATGGACTCAATCTGTTTTGCTGTCATGCGATTAAAAGGTTAGAATTAATACCCGCGGATGGCTTCAATACCGGGCAGTACGCGACCTTCGATGGCTTCGAGCAAAGCACCGCCACCAGTGGAAACGTAGCTGACACCGTCGGCCAGACCGAATTTGTTGACACAAGCCACGGAGTCACCGCCACCTACCAGCGAGAAAGCACCGGCCTTGGTAGCAGCCACAATGGCTTCACCAACTGACTGGGAACCGTGGGAGAAATTCTCAAATTCGAAAACGCCTGTGGGACCATTCCAAAGGATGGTCTTGGAAGCCTTGATGACGTCGGCGAAGATCTTTTCGGTTTCAGGACCGATGTCCATGCCTTGCATGTCGTCGGGTATTTCATTGACCTTGACAAAAGCGGTTTTGGCGTCGTTGCTGAAGTCGTCAGCGATCTTGGCGTCAACAGCCATGACCAGTTTAACGTTGTTAGCCTTGGCTTTTTCCATCAGTTCGAGGGCCAGATCCAGTTTGTCGTCTTCGCAGATGGAATGACCGATCTTACCACCTTGCGCTTTGATGAACGTGTAGGTCATGCCACCGGCGATGATGAGGTTGTCCACCTTGCTGAGCAGGTTTTCAATGATCTCAATCTTGGAGGAAACCTTGGAACCACCCATGATGGCGGTAAAGGGACGCACGGTGTTGCTCATCACTTGTTCAACGGCCTTGACTTCTTTTTCCATCAGGTAACCGAACATCTTGTCGTTTTCAGCAAAATGCTTGGCGATCAAGGCTGTGGAAGCGTGGGCACGGTGAGCGGTACCAAAGGCGTCGTTCACGTAGCAGTCGGCGTAAGCGGCCAATTTGGCGGTGAAGGCTTTCTGGCTTTCCTTGACGGCTTTCTTGGCGGCTGCCTTGTCTTCGTCGGTAGCGTCTTCGGCCAATCCACGGGGTTTGCCTTCTTCTTCGGCGTAAAAGCGGAGGTTTTCGAGCAACAGGGCTTCACCCGGTTTCAGGGCGGCTACCTGAGCATCGGCTTGTTGGCAATCGGGTGCGAATTGCACGGGTACGCCCAGCAGGGTGGATACGTGATCGACAATCACCTTGAGGGAGTACTTGGGGTCGGGATTTTTCTTGGGACGTCCCATGTGGGATCCAATGATGAGACTGCCACCGTCAGCCAGAATCTTCTTCAGTGTAGGCAACGCGGCGCGGATGCGGTTATCGTCGGTGATCTTGAAATTCTCGTCGACGGGTACGTTGAAATCCACACGGACAAAGGCTTTTTTGCCTGCAAAATTAAATTGATCGATCGTTTGCATATGGGTTGTTGTTAGGTTTTTTCGTGTCGCCTGCAAAGATAAAAAAATCTCACTGACAGGCCATCAATGGAAAAAGATTATTGTGGCCTGTCGCAACAAAGAGAGCGGATCTCCTCGGCCACCTTTTTGATACGGTGTTCGTCCATGCCTATCGTGGTCAGGATACTGATATCCTCACCCAGTTGACGGCATAAAACGATGTCCTGGTTCAACAGCGCCTGCTTTTCAGCCGTTTGCAGCTTGGTCAGCACAGTAATAGGGAAAATGCGTTCCAGGTCAATGAGTTCCTTCAGCCCGCGGCCTTGGGGGTAGTCCCAACTCACCAGGTTCAATCCCGTGCATTCACCAAAGGAAATGGCGTCGGTCGTGAAGCGGGTATTGGTGGCGATGCCCCCGTGGAAGGTCACGTCGGCGTACTCGGGTAGCCCCTGATAATGACGGATCAGATCGTCCACCCTGGAGCGGATATAGAGGGGCACCTGCACGTTGGCGTTCTTTCCGGTGTGCTGGTAGTACTTGCATTCGATGAAGTGCAGGTCGTTGCCCTTTCGCGCCACCACGTCCACCTCATGGGTTACACAATGGCCCTGGAGCGTCTGGCCTACCTTGACCTCGTATCCCAGGCGGTGGTACACCTCCCCTACCAGTATCTCAAAGGGGTAGCCTGTCGGTCCCAACTCCATCATGGCCTTCTTGAGTTTGTACCTGGCCGCAGCCGCTCCTTTGTTGCGTTTCAGCAGCTGGAAGGCTCTGTTATAGACTTTTCTACTGGACATACCGTCCTGAAACCAGGACTCCACATCTTCAATGATGCCGTGGACATCGTCTTCCGTGGCACCGGAGGTTACCAACGAACGCACCAGCTTCTCCTGTGAGAATGGCTCCAGTTCGCCCGTTTGTTTACGGATCAAAAGGTTCTTTTTCATACTTGGTTTAACTAACGGCGCCAGGGTCAATACGAACCTAAGCCATCCAATTCATCAAGCCATAAACTGGCTACGGCGTCGCTGGGCATACGCCAATCTCCCCTCGGAGACAGGCTGATGGAGCCCACTTTCGGGCCATCCGGCAGGCAGGATCGTTTGAACTGTTGCGCAAAAAAGCGGCGGTAAAAGGTGCGCAGCCAGGTGCGAATGGTTTGCTTGTCGTACTGACCGTCAAACGTGCGTTCGGCCATCCAGGCTATCTTGGCGGGGCTGAACCCGAAGCGGAGCATATGATACAGGAAAAAATCGTGGAGCAGATAGGGCCCGACCACATCTTCAGTTTTTTGCTCGCTTTCGCCGTCGGTATTGACGGGCAGCAGTTCAGGACTCACTGGTGTCTCGAGGACGTCGTGCAGGATGGCAGCAGTAGCTGGTTCCACCTGCGTATCGGCCATCCAGTTGACCAAAAAGCGGACCAGCGTCTTGGGCACGCTCGCATTGATGCCATACATGGACATGTGGTCGCCGTTGNNCAGTCCGTTTACCTGATTGGCTACATCCATGAGTATCTGGGTGCGCTCTCTGGCTTGGGCGTTCTCGTACGTGATGTCGTGCTGAGTGGAATCATGGCCGATGTCTTTGAAGTGTTGTTCGACAGCCTCACGTATGCTGATTTCGCGCACGGTAACACCCAATCCCCGCATCAGTTCCAACGCGTTCTGATACGTTCGACTGGTGGTGCCAAAGCCCGGCATAGTGATACCGGTGATGTTGGATCTCGACCAACCCAGTTTATCCATGGTTTTGACAGCCACCAACAAAGCCAGGGTGGAATCAAGACCGCCGGAAATGCCCACGACCACGTTTTTGCAACCAGTGTGTGTGAGGCGCTTGGCCAAACCTTGCACCTGAATGGCTACGATCTCTTCGCAGTGTTCGGCCAGCTCGGTGCCTTTGGGTACGAAGGGGGTGGGATTGAAACGCCGGTCTATCCGCTCAGCATCCAGTGCCGTCAAGGCAAAAGGCAACTTCCTGAAAACGGGACCGTCAGCCAACTGAGCGGCCGTGAAACCGGTATGTTTACGCCTGTCGTTGTTGAGGCGTTCCACATCGATGTCGGCCATGATGAGTTGTGAGGTCAGACTGAATCGTGTGGATTCAGCCAGAACAGTGCCATTCTCCACGATGTCGGCGTTGCCGGCAAAAACCACGTCGGTCGTTGATTCGCCAAAACCGGCTGAGGTGTAGATGTAGGCAGCCAGGCAGCGGGAGGATTGTTGGGTNNGGTTACGAGACGGCGGCGGTAGGTATTCTTGGCCACCAGTTCGTTGCTGGCTGAGAGATTAAACAACAGATTGGCGCCATTGAGCGCTTGATAACTGCTGGGGGGTACCGGCATCCACAAGTCTTCGCACAGTTCCACCCCCACGCAAACGTCACCGTTGCTCAGCAGTAAATCGGCGCCAAAAGGTACCCGTTGACCACAGAGGGTGGCTTCATCGACCAGCATATCATGGGCCGATGTAAACCAGCGTTTTTCGTAAAATTCGTTGTAATTGGGCAACCAGGTCTTGGGAACAATGGCCAGGACACGCCCTTGTTGCACGGCGACGGCCACGTTCATCAGTCGGTTTTGTACCCGCAAGGGCATGCCCACCAAGGCCATGATGGTCAAATCGGCGGTTTCCCGCAGCAGGCGGGCCAGTGCATCTTCGGCTGCATCAACAAGGGTCTTCTGGTGAAAAAGGTCGCCGCAGGTGTACCCGGTCAATCCCATTTCGGGAAAGCTCACGATCTGCACGTGTGCTGCTGCAGCCTCTCGCATGAGGGCCACCGTCTGTTCAACGTTGTAGGGACAATCTGCTACCTTGAGCAAGGGGATGGCCGCTCCCACCCTGACAAATCCGTAGTTCATGGTCGATGGTTTTATCGACACAAATGTACGTTTTTATGCCAATAAACGGCAACATTGTTCCAGATATGCGGCATCGATGTCATCGAAAGCGGCCAATTGATCGCTGTCGATATCGAGGACGGCCACCACCGCACCCTCCTTGAAGACAGGCACCACGATTTCTGACCGGGACAGGGAGCTGCAGGAAATGTGGCCTTCAAACTGATCCACATCGGGAACTACGATGGTTTGGGCTCGTTTCCAGGCTGTACCACAGACGCCTTTTCCGTAACGGATACGGGTGCAAGCCAAACTGCCCTGGTAGGGCCCCACCACCAATTCATCTCCGACAACACGGTAAAACCCCACCCAAAAGAAACCGAACATGGTTTTCAAGGCGGCCGTCATACCGGCCATGTTGGCTACCAGGTCGAGTTTATTGTCCATCAATAACGCCAGTTGGGGCAACAAGGCGGCGTATCTGGCTTCTTTTCCAGCCTCCTTGGGAACGTTCAAGGTTTCGCTCATATCAGTACGTTTAGTGCCAATGGATCGTACGCCGACGCCGCAGACAGGCGTTAAGGAGCAAATAGCCTATCAGACCGGCGACCAGAGAAGCAATCAATATGGCCAATTTGGCTTCATTGATCAGCGTGACATCGTCAAAGGATAATAAGGAGATGAAGATGGACATGGTGAAGCCTATACCGGCGAGAAAACCAATACTAAGCACGCCTCTCCAACTGATGTCGTGCGGTAAATGGCTCCACCCCAACTTGACGCTCAGCATGGCAAGGAGGATGATGCCCAATGGCTTTCCGACAATCAGTCCAATGACTATACCCAAGCTATGTGGTTGGGAGAACAAGTCGCCTCCTACCAGATTCAGGGGGATGGCGGTATTGGCCAGGGCGAAGAGAGGTAAAACCAAAAAGGCCACTGGTTTGTGTAATTCGCGTTGCAGGATATAAGAGGGTGAAAAGGTTCCGCCCTCCTTGAAAGGGATGACAAAAGCTAACAGCACGCCGGACAACGTGGCGTGCACACCCGATTTCTCCATAAAAAACCACATCAAGAACCCGCCAATCAAGTAAAAGGCCAGGTTGTAGAAATGGGTCCTGTTGGCAATCAGCAAAACAAGGAAAACGCCCAGTGAAAGCCCCAGGTATAGCCAGGAAATATCGGAAGTATAAAAAAAAGCAATGACCAGAATGGCTCCCAGGTCGTCGAACACGGCCAAGGCTGTCAACAGGACCTTAAGGGAGGTAGGCACCCGGTTGCCCAGCAATGAAAGTACCCCCAAGGCAAAGGCGATGTCGGTGGCCATGGGGATGCCTGCACCTGAGGCTGTAGGTAAGCCAGCGTTGACAGCCAGGTACAAACCGGCAGGTATCAACATGCCACCGATGGCGGCAAAAAGGGGCAGCATGGCGCGTTTTTTATCGGAAAGGGCACCATGATACAGCTCACGTTCCAACTCCAGTCCGATGAGCAGAAAAAACAGGGCCATCAGACCGTCGTTGATCCAATGGGCAACGCTATGTCCGCCCATATCCTTCTGCCAGATAGCGGTATAGCTGTCTCCCCAGGCACTATTGGCCACAAGGAGCGAAACAAGGGTACAGGCAATCAGAACGATGCCCCCTGCTTTCTCACTGTTGACAAATTCCTTGAATAATGATGACGCTCGCATAGTAACAACGGTTGTTTATCAAAATAAGGCACGGAACGGCTTACGTTGTGGCAAAGAAAGGCAACAAAATGGATTCAAAGGTATGAAAACCGGCTGGTTTGCCCTCAAGATTTTCGGCGACAAAAATCACGCCATTGCCAAAGGCTTCCCTGGAAATGGATTCGTGTATCAACCTGACGGTTTGAAAAGGAAAGCCAAAAATAACCTCGTGCCTTCCCACAATTCCTCCTGCCCTGACCGAATTGATCACGGACTTCTCCAGCTTCAGGGTTTCAGCGATCTTCACGGCTGTGCCGGAAACACCTTCCTTCGCTTTGAAGTGCTCTTCAATAATCTGAATATCTACCGTGGGAGAAATTTTCTTGAGAAATTTGGCGGCAAAGAGCAGGTAATTCACACCCAACGTGATGTTGGGACTCCAAAAGGTGACTGTCTGTTCCGCTAAACGGTGCAACAGGACAACGTCTTCCTCACGGTAGTGTGAGATGGCTGAAATAATGGTCACACCCCGCTCGGCAGCCGCTTCACCGTAAGCGTGGATGCCGGAACGGGAGGAAAAATCAATGATGATATCTACCGGATGCTTATCCAACAGCTCGGCCGGAGTAATGTGTGCACTCGAAAAAATACGTCCGGCATCCTTGGACTTGACACCCAGATACTCGTGAACTTGTCTATTCTCCAACAGGAGACTTTGTCTCAGCACCCACTCGAGGCTGAAACCTTTATGTTGCAGGATAACGGAGGCGACCGCCTTTCCGGTACGGCCGAAACCGACCAAGCCAATTTTGCGCTTGGGTTTGCTGGATTTTGATTGCGTCATAGAGGTAATAGCGAAGCACCTCAACGGGCGCATCAGTCAAAATTACGCAAAAAACAGCTTTTTGCCAAGAAAAACAGGAAAAACCATCCAATAAACACGTAAAAACCGGGTAGAAACACCTATTTGGCAGGACTTCGTTTGACATACTGTCGTATGAGCGCCAACAATGCCTGGCGTTTGACGGGCTTGGCTAGAAAGTCCGTGCATCCGGCATCCATGGCTTCCACCTTATCTTTATCAAATGCATAGGCCGTTTGGGCAATGATGGGTATGGTCGTATTGAAGGCACGGATAAGACGGGTGGCTTCCAGGCCGTTCAAACCAGGCATCTTCACATCCATCAGCACCAGATCGACTTCGGGATGATCTTTCACCACCTTGACGGCATCTCCACCGTTGGTGGCTCTGAGCACGATGGCGCCCTCCAGAGACAGGATGATTTCAAGATACTGATAGCTGGTTTCGTCATCCTCAGCCACCAAAATGGTAACAGGGATCGTTTCATCCAGTAAAGGCATGGCTTCAACCTCCTTCACAGGCTGTGTATCGACAGGATAATAGGGAAGCTGGACATAAAACGTACTGCCCACACCCACCGTAGATTCGACCCATATGCGGCCTCCCATTTTCTCTACATAAGCCTTGACGATGGAAAGACCCAAACCGGCACCTTCATAGGGTCTGGTGGAGGAAAGGTCAGCCTGAGCAAACCGCTGAAAAATCAGATCCAATTTGGAGGACTCGATGCCTATACCTGTATCACGTACATAAAACAGCAGTTGATCATCCTTCAGACTGTTGCCAAAAACAACGCCTCCGGCGTGAGTAAACTTGAGGGCGTTGTTCAATAAGTTGGACAAGATACCCTCCAGTTTGTTGCGATCGATGACCACCAGCGCCTCCGCACCATCCAGACTGGCTTCCAAGGTCAAGGTCAAGCTCTTTTCCTCCGCTTCTTTTTTGAAGAAGGCCAGTTGATAGTTCATCATATCAGCCAAATTCATCGGGCTCGAATGTAACGTGATCAATCCAGCTTCAATTTTGGAGATTTCCACGATATCGTTGATGGTGGCCAGTAAACGACGCCCGCTCTTATTCACGATACCCAGGTAGCTTTCCCGTTGCGCATCGTCCAGGTCGGGATCACCCAGCATTTCCATGAAACCCAGGATGCCATTCATAGGCGTGCGTATCTCATGGCTGACATTGGCCAGAAAGGCCGTTTTGAGGCGATCACTCTCTTCGGCCTTATCCCTGGCTTGAATCAAGTCCTGGATCATCTTTTGTCGATGCAGAAACACACTCAATTCATGCCCAACCATCTCCAAAACCTTCAGGTTATACTTATCATAGGCATGAGCATCGGTTTCATGCTGCATGGACAAGACGCCCAGGCAGGTTTGTCCATCGTTCAACGGCACCGCCAACCAGCTGAGCGGATATGGGGTGGTGGCTGCCAAATGATGGGTCTGCAGGAACGATGCCCAGTCATCGCCGGTGAGCAATAGTGACGCTTCCGAGGTAAAAACGCATTGAGCCAGGTAGTTGTCAAACGAATCATCCATATTGGGAGCGGATGCCTGAGAAAACGTAATTGGTTGTAGTTGGCCCGTTTCCTGATCGAATAACAGCAATCTCAACCGAGCGGCATCCATCACCTCGTTCAATTCCGTGCGGATAACCTGCATCAGATCTTCCAGCGTGTGCGTGGTGAGGGAAAAACTGGCAATCTCATACAACAAATGCCTGAATCCTTCATCACGCCTGCGCGAAGTGATATCCCTGGCGATACTTACGATGGCTTTACCTCCTTTATAGTCAATCAGGCTGGAACTGACCTCCACCGGAATCAGTCGGCCATCTTTGGCCCGGTGTATGGTTTCAAACACCTGGGTGATATCCCTGTGCATATCATCAGCCATCTCATTGATCTCATCATTAGTATGGGAAGCATCAATTCCCATTAGGCCCAACGACAAAATCTCTTCCTTGGTATACCCCAACTGGGTAAGGGCAGCCATGTTGACATCCAACAACCGTCCATTCAGGTCGATGATCCACACCGTATCGTTCGTGTTGTCGATCAGGGCGCGGTATTTGTGCTCACTGGCTTGCAAATTGTCGTAGTTGACCTTGGCTTCGGTGACTTCCCATACCACGTCGGCCAGGTAACTCACAAAATCCAGGTCCTCGGGCTCGTATCCGTTGGGTTTATTGACAACACCAAGGACAGCCACCACCATGCCTTGTCGCAAAACAGGCACGACCAATGCTTGTTCGATAAAGGCAAGCGGATGATCGTACGGGTATATGTCACTGTTGGCTGGTTTAAAGTACAGGTAGGGTTTGGCGGTATCCACACAAACGGACCAAATTAGTTTAGCCTTGACACTCAGACACTCGGGTTCATGTAGATTGGATGCGTTATCTGTGCTGTCGCAGGCTTGCAACGTGACAAGGCGATTGTCATTGGCGAATGCCAGAAAAAAGCAGGCTGAGCTTTGGGTAAAACGACCTATCTCCTTGACCATTTGATTCATGGCATCCTGAAGGTTGTTATTGACAGCACACTCCAACAGGTGTAACCTGGTCTCGATAAGTCGATGACGGCCACTTTCTTCGGAATGATCCCTGAATACCAACACGGCACCAAGCTTATTACCACGACTCATGTAGATAGGTGCACAGTTGAGGGTTATGGGGCACTGTTTTCCTTTCTTGGTCACGAGCAAGGCAGCATGACTTACCCGTTGAGGGGGATCATCAACCAATATTAGGCGGACGGGGTTGGGTTCGGGCGCGTTGGTTTCTTCATTGACAAGGGTAAAGATGGTTTCAATGGGTAGACCAATGGCTTCTTTTTCCAGCCAACCAGTCATCTTTTCAGCAGCCGAATTCAACCGCACCAGATGGCCTCTGTCGTCAGTGGTGATAACGCCATCACCGATACTGTATAACGTGGCGGCAAATTCCTCTTGCGAACGTTTCAACGCCAGATTCTTGGCCACCAGCTCCTTGTACATTTTTTGTTGCCTCACCTTGTACAGCCAGGCAAGGGAAACCCAAAGCAGCATCAAGAGAAAAGCAGAAATCATGGTAATAAATACCTGAATCTTGTGCAGTTGCTCATAGAGTTCAGCCTTGTCCGTTTTCGTGATCAAATACCAATCCGTATCGGTTATACGTCGGATATCAGCCAGGACGTTCACGCCTCTATAATCCCTTCCTTCGAAAATTCCCTCCTCACCCTGTATGATCTGCCAGGCCACTTGACCTTCCTTGATTTGATCCGGGTGAGCCAGCGTGGCAGAATCCACGTGTTCGCGCAAGGGGCTCAGGTATTCCACGTGGTCATCCGAACGGCGCATCAAAAGGGTCTCCCCTGTTTTTGTAGGCTGAGGCCAGGTGGTTAACAATGGGTAGAAAAAATCTTCGGGATTGAGCTGGAACAACAGGACTCCCAACACGATACTATCCGGACGCATCACCGGCGCCAGGTAGTAATTCCGCACCTTTCCATGATTGGTGCAGGTATAAAACTCCCTATGAACAATGGTTTTCGATTTATTGACCGTCTGAACATCAGCCACTGTCTGTTTATCAATCTGACAAAAGGAGGGCTTAACGCTAAAAACGAGTCGGGCATCGGTACGTAACAGCACAATATTCTCATAGCGTTTGTCAGACATGATGTGTGACAAGGACTTTCTCAACGCCGTTTCCACCGATAAGTCTCCCGACAAAAGGGGGTATACGTACCTCAACTGGGGCTCTGAAGTGGAAAAGAAACTCACTTCCGATAGCCTTTCCTTGTTCCACTGCACCAACTGTTCTGCCTTCATACCGGCGATGACGGATATCGCACGGCTTTTATTTTCAAACGTCAACCGTTTTTCGTACTGAAAATACACAGTGGAACCAGCCACTACCAACAAGGTCATGGTCAGGGAAAAAAGTAGCAAGTGTCTCTTAAACCGTTTTTCAGAGAGTGGCTCCAGCTTCATGATATCCGAATTGACTGATACAAATATAACACGCAAACTAAGAGTTGGTTCATCAAGAGTGAAACTTTTGCATCAAGTGTTAAAAAAACATCAATCCACATGAAAAAGCGAATAAGTGTAAAAAAAACATTTATATTTGTCTGGTAGTATTCACCGTCCAATCAATCACATACCATGAAACATGCACGATTTTTTGCAACAGGGCTAGCCTTTGGCTTACTTGCCTGCACGCAAGCCCAGGTCAACGTGAGTATTGACCTCAACCAAACCGGCGTACCGATGAGCCAGGACTTGATCGGGGCTTTTTTTGAAGACATCAACTACGGAGCCGACGGAGGGCTGTACGCCGAATTGGTTCAGAATCGTTCCTTTGAGTATTATGCTGTCACCGGTTACACCAACCAGGGGCCATTGACAGCCTGGACTACAGTACAAGAGGGCGGAGCCCAGGTGACCTTGGCTGTAGAGAACCAAGCCCCCTTGAACAGCAGCAACACCAACTACCTGAAAGTAGCCATCAATCAGACAGGTACGGCGACTGGCGTCTAAAACAGCGGCTTCAACGGCATCGCTGTCAAGCATGGGGACAAGTATGACTATTCCCTGTATGTGAAACGTGATGCAGACCTCAACAAGCCAGTCATTATCCAATTAAGAAACACCGTTGGCGGCGTGCTGGCCACCGACACCATCAAAGCCACCAGTAATCAATGGCAACGGTATGTAGGGGTGTTGACTCCCAAACTGACCATCACTGACGCCAGGTTGTACATTTTGCCTCAAGGCAGTGGCACTGTTTACCTGGACATGGTCTCACTGTTTCCACAAAAGACCTTCAAAAACCGCAAGAACGGTCTCAGGGCTGATCTGGCTCAGGCCATCGCCGACCTCAAACCCCAATTCCTCCGCTTTCCGGGCGGGTGCGTCTCACACGGACGGGGATTGGCCAACGCCTACCGTTGGAAGCACACGGTGGGAGATGTGGCTCAACGCAAACCCAACTGGAATCTCTGGGGCTATCATCAAACGTACGGATTAGGCTTCTATGAATACTTCCAGTACTGCGAAGACATCAACTGCAAGCCCCTGCCCGTGTTGCCGGTCGGTATTTCCTGCCAATTCAGGAACCGTGAAATAGCCCCCATGAATCAAATGCAGGAATGGGTGGATGATGCCCTCGACTTGATTGAATTCGCCAACGGAGACAGCTCCACAACCTGGGGCAAGGTCAGGGCCTCTATGGGGCACCCCGCCCCCTTCAATCTGGAATACCTCTGTTTGGGCAACGAAGAAGATGACATCCCCGAGTTCAGGGAACGCTTCATGCTCATCACCAACGCTGTGCGCGCCAAGTACCCGGCCATCAAGGTCATCGGCACGTCGGGCACCGACGATACGGGTAGCTATTATCATTCCTTGTGGGAATTCAGCCGGGCCAACAACCTGGATGCCGTAGACGAACACTACTACAACAGTCCTGACTGGTTTCTGAACAACAATCAACGGTACGACCATTTCGACCGTCAAGGCCCCAAGGTCTTTATCGGTGAATATGCCTCACAGGATGACAGGCTGTACAACGCCATCGCCGAGGCAGCCTATCTGACGGGGGTTGAACGCAACGCCGACATCATCGAACTGACTTGCTACGCTCCACTCCTGTGCAACGAACAAAACAACCAGTGGAACCCCGACTTGATCCGTTTCGACAACACGCGTGTAGTCAAGACAGCCTCCTATTATGTCCAACAGCTTTATGGTGTCAATGCCGGCGACGTTTACCTACCCAGCACCATCACCTATACAGATGCATACACACCCGCTGATAGTCCTTTCACGGGTAACGTAGGTGTGGGTAGCTGGAATACCCAGGCCGATTTCGACGATTTGACCCTCACCGCCAACAACACGACCCTGGCCAGCGACGATTTCAGCGCAGGCAGTGCCAATTGGTTGGTCAGTGCGGGCACCTTCAACGCAACCGGCGGCATCTATACCCAATCATCCTCTGCGCAACCGGCCTACAGTATCTTCCAGACAGCGGTCACACAAGACACGTACACCTACACCGTGAAAGCCAGAAAAACAGGAGGTGCCGAAGGTTTTCTGATTCCTTTTGGCTACAAGGATGCCAACAACTACTACTGGTTCAACATCGGTGGTTGGGGCAACACCCAACACGCCATCGAACGGGTATCCAACGGTAACAAGAGTGTGTTGCTTTCGAAAACAGGCCGTATCAACAACGACCAGTGGTACCTCATCAAACTGGTGGCCGGCAAGGATGGTGTGCTGTGTTACATCGACGACGAGTTGATTTTCCACGTGCCGACAGCCCCGGGTCCCGTCACGGCTTCGGTAACCGAGGACAAGGAAACCAACCAAATCATCGTCAAACTGGTCAATTCAAGTTCGACGGCCCTGACAACCAGCTTGGACATTCCTGCTCTGACGGGCAACCAAACAGTACCTGTTACGTTGCTGACGGGTGCCAACCGGACGGACAGGAATTCCCTGACTTCACCCGACCTGATCAAACCCACGACGGTCAACTTGAACTTGAGCAAGTCCTGCACCATCAACCTGCCTGCCTATTCCATGCAGGTGTTCCGTTTCGACAAACCTGCCGGGGCGGCCAAACAAGTGGTCAAAGCCGGAAAGGGCAGCAAGGGAACCCCCTTTCGCCTGGCTCCCAACCCTTCGAAACAAGTTACCCGGCTGGCATTCGACAAGGCTGATGGGCAACCCTACGCCATCAGCGTGTACGACCAACAGGGCAAGTTGGTGCTTCATAACGACAAGTTGACCCAAGCCCAGGTAAACCTCAACACCGCCTCTTTGCCAGCATCCACCTACCTGGTGAGTCTGGAACATGCAGGCAAACGGTATACCGAAAGTTTGGTGTTGGAGTAAAAGGGACCTCTATTCTATTTTTTGGAAAAGCAAGGGCACTTTCACCCTTGCTTTTCCATTATTTTGAGGTATTTTTACCCCTTCTTTCACCAACAAACAAGACCAACCCATGAGTGGTTTTTTCGGTAGTATTTCCAGCTCGGATTGTGTGGCAGATGTCTTTTACGGCACCGATTACCACTCTCACCTGGGCACCAAACGGGCCGGCCTGGCCTTTCTAAGCAAGGAAAAAGGATTTCAACGTGCCATCCACAGCCTTGAAGACGGCTATTTCCGCAACAAGTTTGAAAACGACATCGCTCATTTTGCCGGCAACAGCGGCATCGGAGTAATCAGCGACCTGGAAGCTCAGCCCATCGTGGTCAACTCCCATCTGGGTCGATTTGCCGTAGCCACGGTAGGGCGCATTGTCAACATTGATGAATTGGAACACTACTTCCTGAACAAACACCACACGTTTTCCGAAACCAGCCAGGGCACAGTCAACCCCACCGAACTGGTCGCCATGTTGATTGCTGAAGGCACCGATTTTCTCGACGGTATCGAAAACGTGTTTGAGAAAGTGAAAGGTTCCTGCTCCATGATGATCCTTACCGAACAGGGCCTTATCATTGCCAGGGACAAACTGGGCAGAACTCCCATCATCATCGGGAAGAAGGAAGGAGCCTACGCGGCAGCCTTTGAGACTTGCGCCTTTTCCAACCTGGGTTACGAAATTGACTACTACGTGGGGCCAGGAGAAGTGCTACTGTTGAAAGCTGACTGGTTCGAGCAACTGCGGAAACCCAACGAAAAAATGCAGATATGCGCCTTCTTGTGGGTGTATTACGGCTATCCGCCCTCTTTCTACGAGGGCATCAACGTAGATGAATGCCGCTACCGGTGCGGTGCAGCCTTGGCCAAACACGACACGCTGAAAGCCGACTTCGTAGCCGGCATTCCCGACTCAGGCGTTGGGCATGCCATGGGTTACAGCAACAAGACAGGCATACCCTTCAAACGTCCCTACTCCAANNGCCCCAAAGCCAGCACATGCGCGACCTGGTGGCCAAGATGAAGCTCTTACCCAACAAATCGGTCATCAAGGACCAATCGGGCATTTTCCTGGATGATTCCATCGTCAGGGGCACCCAAATGAGGGATAAGGTGAAAGACTTGCATGAAGCGGGCATTAAAGAGATCCACATGCGTGTGGCCTGCCCACCCCTTACCTACCCCTGTGAATACCTGAACTTCAGTCGTTCAAGATCCAGTCTCGACCTTGCCACCTATAAAGCCATCAAAGAGTTGGAAGGACACATTGACGTAGACATGGCTCCCTATTCGGACCATACCACCGAGAAGTACAAGGCCATGGTGGAATCCATACGAAAAAGCCTGGGATTAACCACGTTGCGCTTCCAACAGTTGGATGATTTGGTAGAGGCCATTGGCTTGCCCAAAGAAAGAATCTGCACCCATTGCTGGGACGGTTCCAGTTATTTCTGATGTGTTTTTTTTGGGGGACACAAGTTCTGTTGTGTCTCCTTGATGGCAGCTTCGGTGTCAGCCAGTATCAGCAATTTGTCGCCCTCCAACAGTTGCGTTTGTCCTTTGGGAACGAAGTAGTTATCTCCCCGTCTGACCATGACCACCAGGGTGCTTTCCGGCAATTCGATATCAACCAGTCGCCTGCCATTTTTCAAGGCATCGGGGTGAACCTCCAACTCTGCTGTCAACGAACGCATTTCATCCGAGAACTCCACGTCAAAATGTTCCAACTGTTTTCGATCCACCGGTTTGTCGGCCAATTTCAACCATTTGGCCACTGTCGTCAGACTGGTTCCCTGTACCACAAGCGACACCAGTGTGATTAAAAAAACGGTGTTGAAAATCAACCTGGCATTGGGCACCTCGGCCGCCAGGGTCATAATTGCGAAAATAATGGGCACAGCCCCCTTCAGACCAACCCAGGATACAAACACCTTGTCCCTGGTGGGCATGCGACGGAAAGGAGCCAGGCTCAGAAACACACTCAAAGGCCGTGTGACCAGGATGAGTGCCACACTGATAAGCAGGCCGGGGACGATGATGGGAATCAATTCGTTCGGATTGACCAGTAATCCCAACGTCAGAAACATGACCAATTGACTGATCCATGTCACACCATCAAAGAAGTTAATAATGGGGCGCTTGTGGATAAAACGGGCGTTGCCCACCACCAGACCGGCTATATAGACAGCCAGATACCCGTTACCCTTTAGAAAATAGGTGGCCGAAAAAGTCAGTAAGGCAAACGTCAGCACCAAAAAGGGGTAAAAAGAGGCATTGCTGACTTTCAAGTGGTTGATGGCCAATACCGTCAACCGTCCCATGACAAAACCAGCAATGGCACCAATGATCAATTGCAACAAAATCATGCCAATGATGGCTAGGGGCCCTATGGTCAATTCTTTGTTGATCAAATCGATCAAGGTGGCTGTCAGGACGAAGGCAACGGGGTCGTTACTCCCGCTCTCCAACTCCAGCATAGGTCGCAGGTTGTGTTTAAGGTTGACCCCCCTGGAGCGTAGTATGGAAAAGACCGAAGCCGAATCAGTAGATGACATGGTGGACGCCAACAACATAGCCGTAATCAACCCCAAGCCAGCCGAAGGCAGAGTCCATCCGAATACCCACCAGACAACGAAACCGGTGGAAACAGCTGTCAGGAAGACACCAACGGTTGACAAGACAACGCCCTGTGCCACAACTGGTTTTATCTCGCTGATTGTGGTATCCATCCCACCGGAAAACAGGATGATAGTCAGAGCGATCATACCAATGTTGTTGGCCAATGAGATGTTTTCAAATTGAATGCCCAGGCCATCACTGCCTATCAACATTCCTAAAATCAAAAACAACAAAAGGGCAGGTACACCCAAGCGGTCGCCCGCTTTACCAGCAACAATGCTGAGCAGGAATAACAACGAAACACCCAGAAGAATCAATTCAATACTCAAATTCATAATAATACCGATTATTTACCAGGCCTCCAGCGTTTGAACAACAGGGAAGACTTGGGGAAAATGCCTTTCTGGCGTACCCGTACATCCTCAACGGTGTAAAAGGTATTCTCATCGAAGGTTGCTATGTAACGGTCTACCATTTTCAAGGCTTTACGTTCAACGACAGCTTCCACCACCCAAACCTTCTTTTTTGCCCCCATGCCTTCAAACATGGTTGCACCATATCCTTGCGCGGCTAACATGGCCATCAGGGTGTCCGGGGCCTTGTTGGTATAAATCCGGCACACGACAACGCCGTAAGCGATGCGTCCCTCAATGATGATGCCTACGTAGTTACCGGTCGCATAACCGGCCGCATAGGTAAGGTAGGCGATGATGTCGTTGGCTCTTGAAAGGATTTGCGAGATGATGAGCACCCAGATAAACACTTCAAAGAAGCCCATCACAGGTGCCAGGTATTTTTGCCCCTTGGAAACAAAGATGATGCGCAGGGTTCCCAGGGTCACATCAAGGATGCGCCCAAAAAAAATGATGATGGGCAACAGCCAGGGGTATACGTCTAAAAAATCAAACATATCAGGGCTTGAACAATTCCAGGTATCGGATAAAGGCCTTGAAATCTGCAAAACCATCTTCCTTCTCACAAGCGGTGGTGATTCTGGTCGACAGGTAATGAGTGGGTTTGGAGACCAGTCTGAACACATCGTCCACCTTGACCAGGGGTTCAAAATCAGCGGGTTCATACCAGACAGCGGCTCCGATCTTCATTCGATAAGCAGCCACGTCTTCGGGGTGTAGTCCCCAACTCGCTACGTAGTTGCGACCGGCAACCGTTTCGGTTTGCGGGTGGAAGTTCAACCCGGTAAGGAAACGTACAGGCTTGTCACTGAAGGCGAAGGCTTCCACCTTGGCTTCTCTTATACCAGAGAAGACAGTCAACCGAACCAGCACATCAATGGTGTCACCCTGGTAGGGAATACCCTCCGAAAGCATCTCCATATAGCTATGATTGGCCTCCTTGCACACCCTGGCCGTACGGTTGGTCACCGGGTTTAGGAAGACTTCCTTTTCGCCATCCCACAGACGGACACCACCACAACCAACGGTACTCCATACTTTATACTGGTCGGCCCCCCACCCTAAGGCCTGTTGTTCCTTGGTAGGATACCAGGCGGCAGCCACCAATTCCATACTGGGCTTTATCTTGTTGTACACATCAATGGATACTTTATGGTCGAAATAAAACCGATAGGCCGCGTATTCGTTTTCAACGGCCGGACCATGATGCGTCAATTTTTTGTATAAATCGCCCGTGGTCGATGAAATGCTTTTTTCTTGTCTGGCGCTGTCTTTCCACATCAAACTGATGGCCGTTCTATTCACTTCTGAACGGTTGATAGGCACGTGTTCAACCAGACGAGGTCTGGGAGGCTTAGCTTGGGCATTTACGCCTACCAGACCAGCTGACAGGACTGTCGCAAGTACAAGAAGTGTTGATCTGAGATTGACAGCGCATTTTCTGGTTTTCATACGATTCGGTTTTGTACAGTTGTTGAGGATTCCTTCCTATCAAACGATACACAAATATACGATTTTAACACGAGCTTATCAATAAAACGGTCGGTTCCTGTTGGAAACCGACCGTTGAGTGAGCTGTACTGGATTCGAACCAGTGACCCCTACCCTGTCAAGGTAGTGCTCTAAACCAGCTGAGCTAACAGCTCGAAAGCGGACACAAAGATATAAAAAAATCAGTTACTGCAAACGCTCGATTCAACTTTTAACGAGGAGATTCATGCTTCGTCAACCAGCCTTATCACCACGCTGATTGCCAACCGGGTTTGACGCCTTTACTGGTTGACTTGAGGTTGAGTACGGCTGTTTTCAACCCATCACCCTGGACCGTCAATCGGATTTGACCGGCTGTACGAGATGACCGTATGACCACCAGCGCCCTGCCTTTCCATGCCTTACGGGTGTTGCCCACATAGGCATCGGAGTCAGTTAGATTGGCATTACCCACAGCCAACAAGGTGGCTTCCCCTTCTACGGAGATGGATAACCGTTGATCGGCCGTGGGATGAATCGGAAGTTTGACACATCCATTTTTGAAAATAATTACTAAAGAGGCCTCAAACCTCTTTTTTTTGTCAAATTGAATTCGTATATTTGTAGCTATATAAAGCTATATTATATGAAGCTAACTGTAAGCAGGTCGGATAATTCGGAGACATACTATGTTCAGAAGTCCTATAGGACGGATTCTGGCAAGAGTTCTACCAAAACCGTAGAGCGATTGGGCTCCATAGATGAAATAAAAGCCCGTTTTGGGGAAGTAGACCCTATCGGCGAAGTAAAAAGGTATATTGCAGCTATGACTCTGGCAGAAAAAGAGTCACAGCGAGATATAACAATTAAGCTGTCTCCAAGACTCTTGCTAAAAAAAGACGACCAAAAATGCTTTAATGGCGGATACCTTTTCCTTCAGAAAACCTACTACGAGTTAGGTCTTGATAAAACGTGCAAAAAGATTGAGAAGCGACACAAGAACGAGTATGACCTTAACGAAATACTATCTAAGCTCATTTACACCAGGATACTGTATCCCGGTTCCAAGTTGTCATCACTGGACGACTCCAAGCGTTTTTTGGAACAACCTGAATCCGACATACACCAGGTATACAGAGCCCTCTCACTTCTAGCTAAGGAGTCGGACATGATACAGGCTGACGTTTATAAGAACAGCCTACGAATAGGCAAGCGAAAGACCAAAGTCATATACTACGATTGTACAAATTATTACTTCGAGACGGAGGAGGAAAGCGGCTTGCGGAAATACGGCCATTCAAAGGAGAGTCGTCCAAATCCCATCGTGCAGATGGGGTTGTTCGTGGATATGGACGGGATGCCGTTAGCCTTCTGCATCAACCCGGGCAACACCGCTGAGACGACCACGCTCAAGCCACTGGAAGACAAACTTAGGGACAACTTCGGCTTATCGAAGGTGATTGTCTGTACTGACGGCGGTTTGTCCTCATACGAAAATAGAAAGAACGACAATGTTGGAGAAAGAGCATTCATTACTGTGCAATCACTCAAGAAATTGGAAGGATATCTCCAGGACTGGGCAACGCAAACAGATGGATGGAAAATGGTTCATTATGAAGGAGCGAACCAATCGAGGATATCCGAGCAGGAGTACGACCTGAGTAAGCTTGATCTGAAAGCCTACTCAGAAGCCCTATTCTATCGCGAACGCTGGGTAAAAGTTGGCAAAAAAGGGGAAGAACTGGAACAAAAACTCATCGTCACATTCTCATTCAAGTACCGGGAATACTTGCAGTACACACGTAATAAGCAGATTGCAAGAGCTCAGAATATGATTGAAAAAGGCTATGCCGCATCCAAAAAAAGAGGCCCCAATGATGCACGACGTTTCATCAAGCAGGAAAGTTGCACCATGGACGGAGAACTTGCACAGTTACACAGTTTTTCACTCGATCAAGAGATTGTTGACCAAGAGTCGCGCTTTGATGGATTCTACGGTATCTGTACCAATCTTGAAGACGATGCTCCGG
>DOBD01000220.1 GCA_003506275.1 Bacteroidales bacterium
CATCAAGGCCCCCATCACCGTTAAGGTCCATGCAGGAGGTTCCTCACCAGGCGTCTTGTTGGCGAAGGCCATCCTCAATCCGACCTATAAGGACTACCTCTCAGGTCGCTTTGCCAGCGTCTCTCAAACTCATTTCGGACAAGCTGAAAACTATCTGCGCTTCAACAAGCCTATTTCAGTGGGTACTGATTTCTTTGTCACTTATCAAGTTGACAACAACCTGGAATCGGTCAATGATTCATTTTTTGTATACACCGCCATCAGACCATCAGGCGCCGCTCATTCAGCCTGGTACCTGAGCCATCAATCCTGGCAACCGTTGACGGAGCATCCCAACCAACCGGTGTCAACGGCTTTGTGGATTGAACCGCTGTTGATGGCCGACACCATTACACAACCAGGAGATACCTTGACAGAACCTGACACCATCGAGGTCTCCTCGCCCGTCATCGTCTACGCCAGGCAGGAGAAAAAAGCCTATCTGTACTTTCCTGTTGAATGGACAAACACCTGTTCGGTTGAGGTTTACAACCTGGCTGGTCAACGTAGCCTCCACCTGATGGTTGACCCTCCTGTGGCCACGTTGATGCTGGGCACACTTAAACAAGGCCTCTACCTGATACGCATTTCCGACGGCTCCAGACTGGCCTTCCTCAAGTTGTTAATCCCGTCAAATCCTTAAACCGTGTTAACATTTCCCGATAAAAATGTCGCCTGTTTTCTTTGTTTCAATTATTTTGTATTTTTGTAGGCTACGAAAACTGATAACCCATTGATTAACCATAAACAAAAAGAAGATGAACCGAAAAATCTCACTGTCACTCATGCTGGCAACCGCCTTGTTGCTGACCTCCTGCGCAGGCAAATTTGCCCCTTCCAGTGATTATTTCAAAGTCACACCCGAAGTTCTCGTTGTCCAGGGTGGTCAGGTAGCTGCCACCATTGACGGAACCTTCCCCGCCAAGTCTTTCCCCTCAACAGCCGTGGTCACCATTACGCCTGTTCTGAAATACGAAGGTGGAGAAGCCGTGGGTACCGCATTGACGCTCCAGGGCACCAAAGTAAAAGCCAACAACAAGGTCATTGGCAAAGAAGGTGGCGCTGTATCACTGAGCACCGTGTACAAGTACGTACCTGCCATGAGCAAGTCGGAACTGTACCTGCGCTTCAACACAACGATCGGCAAGAAAAGCATCAGTATTCCTGACATCAAGGTAGCTGACGGTGTGATTGCCACGGAAGCTTTGGCCAATGCAGCCAGTGCCAAGCCTACTGCCTCCAAGGATAAGTTCCAACGCGTCATCCAGGAAGCCCACGAAGCCAGTATCCTTTTCCTTATCCAACAAGCCAAGTTGCGCGACTCTGAGCTAAAGTCGGAAAAAGTAACCGGTTTGACCGGCAAGATTGCCGAAACCAGTGCTGATGCCAACAAACAACTGTCCGCCATTGAAGTCGCTTCGTTTGCCTCTCCCGACGGTTCGCTGTCCCTGAACGAAAAATTGGCCGCCAATCGTGAAAAAGCCACGGTTGATTTTCTGAACAAAGCACTGAAAGACGCCAACGCTTCCGGCACGATCGATGCTCGCTTCACGGCTGAAGACTGGGAAGGTTTCCAACAATTGGTCGGTGCATCCAGCATCCAGGATAAAGAACTCATCCTTCGCGTGCTATCCATGTACCAGGATCCCGAAAAACGCGAACAGGAAATCAAGAACCTGTCTGCCGTTTACAAAAACCTCGCCGACGATATCCTTCCCCAGCTGAGGCGTTCGAAAATGAAAGTTACGGTTGACATCATCGGCAAAACCGACGAGCAGCTGAAAGACATGGCGCTCAACAATCCTACCGCTCTGACGCTGGAAGAAATGTTGTACGCCGGCACCTTGATGACCACCCCGGCCGACAAGGAAAAAGTCTACAAAAAAACCTCCGAACTGTTCCCCAACGACTACAGAGCTTTCAACAACCTGGGTGTCTGCGCCTTCCAACAAGGCAACATCCAAGCTGCCAAGAGCAACTTCGACAAGGCTTACAGCTTGAACAAATCAGCTGAAGTCAGCAGCAATTTGGCACTGACCGCTTTGGCTACCGGTGCTGATGCCGCTACTGTAAACAGCTACCTGGGTGCAGCTGCCGGTTCAGAAGGTTTGAAAGAAGCCCAAGGTATCCTCTACCTGAGGCAAGGTGAATACGCCAAGGCTGTGACCGCTTTTGGTGACCTGAAAACCAACAACGCCGCCTTGGCTCAATTGCTGGCCAAAGATTACAGCAAGGCCAAATCAACCTTGGATGCCGTTGCTCAACCCAACGCCGAAACCTCCTACCTCAAGGCATTGGTTGGCGCCAGGACCAACAACAAAGACATGGTTGTCAGCGGTCTGAGTGCAGCTGTCAAGGCTGACAAGGCCTATGTCAAGAAAGCCATTAACGACATCGAATTCTCCAAGTATCTCTTGGATGCCGCTGTCGCTGCGCTCTTGAAATAAGACAACGACCTGAAGCATTCCTGCTTCATCGAATAAAAAGCCCCTCTTGTCCATGTGACAGAGGGGCTTTTCATTTTGTCTTACTTGCTTTATCCCTTCGAAGCCGTTCCCTTACGGGGTTGGGGGTTGAATCCGCCCAAGGGTGAGCGGAATCGAAGTGTACAGAGGGATACGTTGAGCGTTACTGCCAATCCCCGTTGGCCTTAATCAGTGCGATGAGTTTGTCTACCGCTTCAGCTTCGGGTATGTTGCGTTCAATGCATTGCTGCCCTTTGTAGAGGGATACTTTGCCGCGCCCCGCTCCCACATAACCGTAATCAGCGTCGGCCATCTCACCGGGACCGTTGACAATGCAGCCCATTATGCCAATCTTCAGGCCTTTCAAATGACTGGTCTTGTCCTTGATGCGCGCAATGGTCTGTTGCAGGTTGAATAAGGTGCGCCCACAACCCGGGCAGGAAATATATTCCGTCTTACTGATACGCAGACGGGTTGCCTGCAGCACGGCGAACAGCAAGCCAGCTGCCTCGTCCATAGAAGGCATATAAGCGGCTGTTTGAGGAGCTGACAACAATACACCATCACCAAAACCATCCGACAACAGGGGGCCCAGGTCGAGGCTGACACCGATGCGCGCCTCGTCGAGCGACAAGTAGTGGGCATCCGTACACAACACCACGGGAAAAGGGCAATCACTGTTCATCAAATGATGAAACGCAACCCTGGCGGCTTGCAGGGATGTTACCTCCAATAGAATAACCAAAGGGATGTTTTCTGGGGTGCTCTTAGAGATGCTACCCCCTACTGCGTTGGTATCACTAACGGTATCCCTAAACGTATTCCAACAAGCATCCCATTGAGCAATATCCCCATCCCAACGCGCAAAGACCATTGAAGCCTTCGTTGCCAGCAACGCCTCGACCTCCGCCAACGAACCCATAGGATACATACCAGGTTGCTCCACGAAAACGGCTAGATCAACCAACGTAGGGATGCC
>DOBD01000064.1 GCA_003506275.1 Bacteroidales bacterium
ACAACGGTGTCTTGTACACCATAGCCGGCTTGATGGAATTCGTAAACGGCATGAAATTCAAAAACAAAAAAGCGGCCAGCTTCGGCACCTATGGGTGGCGTGACGTGGCCTCCAAGAGTATCCAGACCCAGTTGAAAGAAGCGGGGTTTGAGATCATCATGGAGCCCATTTCGGCCAACTGGCGTCCCGATGACCACGTACAGGATTTGTGCGTGGCGTATGGCCGGCAATTCGCCCTGCTGACCCAATAGGGTCAAAGGGGCGGCCTGATAACCAAACGTATGAAAACACGCCCCTTTCTGAATCTTACCTTGGCAGGTTGCAGTTTGCTACTCACTGTTTTTTGCCTGCCCATCCACGCGGTGACCGCCGTCCGTGTGGCTGTCAATCAACCACCACCCCTTGAAATCGTCGGGCTTGATTTGTTTGCCATCGGTTCCACCGACATCCAATTGGGTGACGGCCTCCGTATAACCGGTGGCATGGCTCCTTATGGCTATGCCTGGATGGCCAACAATCAGCTGTTGGGCTCCAGTCTGCAGCTGACCGTACCTTTTTCCACCAACCTGATGTCGGTTTACCTCAAGGTGGTCGATGCCAACAACTGTACGTGTGTCCGTGCCATCGATCCCACGGGTTTGGACGATGTCACCGCCAGTGAAGGGTGGCTGGTATCGCCCAATCCGGCCAAAGACCACTTGCTCATAGAACCAAAAACGTGGAAAGGCGGTTATCATGCCCTGCTTTACGATGCCCAGGGACGTCTTGTTTTGTTCAAAACCTTGAGCGGTCGGTCCATCATCCGCTTCACGCTTCCCGCTGGTTTGTACGTGCTGAGGTTGGAAGAAGAGGGTACCCATCAGACGTGTATCCATAAAATCATCCTGCTATGAGTACGCATCAACACTCCCTGACAGTCGTTGCCAAACGCCTCCGCCTGTATGGATACAGTCTTTTATTGGGCTGTATGATGCCCGTTTTGACGTTGTCGGCGGCGACCGATGTCACCAACGGTGCCTCAACTGAAGTCACCAACGGTGCCTCAACCGTTGCGGCTACCGGGCTGGCCACCGGTAAAGCCCTGGCTTTCTTCAATCAACGCAGCCTGCGCAGCAAAGGGGCTGGTATGACCCAACGCCTGCTAACTCCGACCGATCTGGAAGTCGCTTACCGTTCGGCCGATACCGTCACCAATCCGGTGTATGGCTTTCAACGAGGCACCAACGGCTTTGTGTTGGTAGCGCACAACGCCGGTGAACCCGTCATTGTGGGCTATTCGGCGAATGGTATACTGGACGGACGTCGATTGCCTGAGGCGTTGCACGTTCTTTTGAAAAGCTACGAGCAAACGCCGGCTGCCGAGGTTAAGGCCCCAGCCAAACTACCTGGTGACGTGCCCGTGGTAGCCCCATTGCTAACCCAACACCTGGATCAATTTTTACACCCCGAAGTAGGCAATTGCTACACCGGTTGCGTAGCGACGGCGATGGTACAACTCATGGCCTACTACAAATACCCGGATCGCGGGATAGGCTCCAATTGCTATGCACACCCCACGTATGGCCAACTGTGCGCTTCTTTTGATTCCCTGTACAATTGGGTAAATCCCACGCAGGTCGACTACCAGCGCTTGTCGTATCACATGGGCATTGCCTGTAACATGAATTACTGTGGCAGTTCGGACGGCAGTGCTCCTTTCAATTTCTCGTATTACGATGTCCTGCAGCGACATTTCAAGTACTATACCCATCGTGGCAGCACCGAATCGTACTACATCTACAACGAACTGGATCAACACCGGCCTGTGTACATTGAATTGTACGGAGACCCTGGACATGCGGTGATACTGGACGGTTATGACAACCTAGGCTACTTCCACATCGATTTTGGATGGGGAGGTAACTGGAACGGTTATTTCATGCTCAACAGCAACAGTACGTTTGAGGTGGCATACCGCTTTGGTACCAACATCGGAGGTACCGTGTTTGCGTCACCTTACCCCTTCGACGTGAACGAACAGGATTCCCTGGCTTTGGTTGACCTGCACGAAGCGACAGGGCTGAAGACCGGCTGGGATTTGACCAAGCCTGTTGTCAATTGGCGGGGGGTGCTGGTGATGAATGGCAGGGTGATCGAGTTGACAGTGGATAAAGCCTTAAACGGCCCATTACCCGAAACCTTGTCTCAGTTGACCGCCCTGCGTCGTTTGAATCTCAGGGGCTACCTGGGGCGGACCTTGCCTCCTTTCCTGACAACGCTGACCGACCTGAGGGAGCTATCGCTCACTGTATACAGTCCTACCCAGATTGACTCACTACCTTCTGATATCGGTAACCTAAGTAAGCTTGAAGTCTTGGATGTCAAGGTGAAAGGGCGTTTTCCAGCCAGTTTCTCCAACCTGAGCAAGTTGAAGGTGTTCCGCAGCAGTGATGCCGGGTTGACCGGTGATATACCGCCCGCCTTGTTTGCCATGCCTGGTCTGGAAGAACTGGTGTTGGGGAATAATCAACTGACAGGCAGTATACCGGCCAGTATTGGCCAATTGACGGGCTTGACCAAGCTGTGGTTGCAAAACAACCGTCTTTCCGGCCCTTTGCCCGAAGAAATTGGCAACTTGACAGCATTGACCGACTTATGGCTTTCTGATAATCAGTTCTCCGGTTACTTACCTGAACGTTTGGGTGACTGTACCAAGCTGAGCGGTTTGTACATTGAAAACAACCAGTTTGAAGGCAAGGTGCCCGAGTCCATTTGTGACTTTCCTCATTTCACCAGTTTGAACATCAGTAACAACCGCTTCACTGCCCTGCCTGACAGTCTAGGAAGGTTGGTTAATTTGCAGGAAATCAACGCAGCCAACAACCTGCTCGACTCCCTGCCGGCCTCCATCAGCCGCTTGTCCAAACTATTCCGGCTTGATGTGCGCGACAACCGCTTGAAGACCCTGCCTGACATGGGCCCCATGCCAGCGCTGTGGGATTTGAACGTATCGAACAATCGGTTGGAAACCTTACCGCCTTCCATGGCCACCCTAACGAAAGTGAGCGAGCTCTACGTGTCCAACAACCGTTTGAAGGAACTGCCTTCGTTTATTGGTCGTTTGTCCACGCTGACGTTTGCCAGTGTCAATGGTAACGAACTGACCAAGCTACCCACGTCCATGGTTGCGTTGACCAACCTGAAGCATTTTTATGCCCAGCATAACGCGTTGGAAGGCCCACTGCCACAGCTTGACCACCTGGACTTGCTTTCCTTCAATGTGAGCTACAACCGCTTGCGTTTTGAGGATTTGAGGGTCAGTCAGTTGCGGGATAATATCATCCATACCGATGACTACGAGTTTTCCTATTATGAACAAGCCCCTGTCGCTTTGACCGATACCTTGTTCTTGCTGGACGCCTATGATACGTTGAGGCTGGATGCCCGTCAGCTCACAGGGATGACCGATACCACCAATGTGTATTGCTGGTACAAAGGGGAAACCATGCTGGATCAACAATGGGGTGAACCCGTATTGACCCTATCCGGGCAGGATGTCGATGTCTACGATCACTATTGGTGCCGGGTGACCAATCCGCGCTTTGTCAACCTGGTCTTACGCACGGATACCTTGCTGGTAGCCTCGCCGTACGACAGCGCCTACCTGGCGGCCCGTCTGGTTGATACACGCTCGGGTGAACGGCTTGTCAGTGATGCACAGGTGAAACTTTGGCCGCCCGATGGGGTGAGGGGCGTGGTGACCTGGCAGACCTCCCAGGATTCCATCAACTGGGTACCAGTAGCCCCACAACCGACCATCCAGACCCTGGGCCTCACACCGGTAACCGTTGACGGCAGCCGGTTGACTGTTGAGCCCACCGAGAAGCGTTATTTCCGCTTTCAGGTGAAAGAAGGTAGCTGTGATCCCGTCTTGAGTGATGTGGTCACGGTAGTGCCCTATGGTACATCCCTGGTGGATACGGTGTTGAATGTGACCGATCAGGAAGTGACCATCATCCACGACAGCCTGCAGGTCACCCTGCCTGCAGGATTAGCTGCCGAGGATGTACGGTTGTCCATCAAGCAGGTGCTCAATCCGCCAGCAGCTCCCGATTCGGTACGCATGAGTACGGTTTTCGATGTGACCTTGAGTTCAGGAGACGTCTTCGACTTGCCCCTGCAAATTCGGTTTACCAACCTGGATAAGGCTGGGTTTGATTTGAACAACATTGACCGCTACAAAGCCGGCTACTATGATGAACAAGCCGGGCGTTGGGTGTATTATGAGGATGGAGCCATTTCCCTCAAGGATAGTTCGCTGGTGTTCAATACCTACCACCTCACGAAATTGGCTTGGTTTGAATTCGCTCATGGTTCGTATACACACCGCCTGACCAAGGGTAGGGTCAATGTGATCTATAAATATGGTGTGGGGTCGGAAGATAATTTCTACCAGGCGTATGAGATGAAGCACGTCAAAGGGAAAGCACTGGAAGCCTGGCAGGATACCTTGACCGATCCCGACCGCAACGGTAATCCCTACATGATTCAGGATATTGCCCACTACATGAACGAGATCATGAATACCTTCGAAAGCCTGGGGTTGGAAACACCCAGCCTGCGCTTTAATGTATATGTGGGTTGTATCAAGGATGGCAAGGGAGCCGGGGTGACCGATGCCGGCAGCTACCTGGCGGGCAGGGGCTATTTCTACGTGGATCCTACGTTTGCCAGCGATCCGGCTGACCTGCGTTCCACGCTTTCGCACGAATACATGCACTACACCCAGGACTACTACATGGTGATGCTGACCCACAATTACTTCTGGGCTGAGGCTACCGCGCCCCTGGCCGACAGGATGGTCTGGGATGAAGCGGTGCAGGAAGAGGCTGAGCCTGAAGGGCTGCTTAGGCAGGGTTTGATCTACGAAAAAGGCTTCCGCACCATCTACGATGCCTTGGCGCGCTCTTGGGATGACTATACCAACCTGCCTTTGCTGTCGAAGTTCCTGGTGGAATCGTCCGATGCCAACCTGGCCAGTACCTTTCTGCACTACCTGCGCAGTTATCGACCGGGTGAACGGCTCAAACCGGAGGTGCTCTTGAGGGAGTCTCCCTGGACAGGCAGTTGGCTCAGCTACCTGGATAGCTACATTCAGACGTATTTGAAATCGACGGTGGGCGAGGAGTTTGATGCCTTTGTGCGTTTCCTCCTGGAAGGGAGTGAGAAAAAGTTCACGTTGTTGGCACCGGATGATCCTGATCCCCTGGTGAATTTGGATCAGTCAAACAAGTTTATCACGCAGAAGTATTACGTGTTTAAAAAAGGGGAGAGGAACAGACAGGATGAACTGAACCTGGAACTGCCTTACCTTTCGGCCAAACTGGTGCAACTGAGTAACTATACCCCCCGCACGAAACTGGTGGTGAAGTACAAACGAAATACCGAGGCCAATGAAAACCTCACAGTGTACCTGGGTACATACGACCCCAAAACCAAGCGGATGGTGTTTGAGGATCATTCTCTCAAGGATACAAGTACTTTCCTCCTCGATGTGTTTGATTACTCAGCTGAGGGTAAACCGTATGTGGCCTATTTGTTGTTTGTGAACACAAGTACCGGTGAACCGGTGATTGTTGATTATGATTTGACCGTGATTCCTGTACCCGATTTGCGTTACTTCGATGATTTTGTATTTGCCAGCCAATGGGGTGGCACCAATCTTCCCATCCACCGTCTGGCGTTGGGGGAATCGTCGGAGTTGACCACCCTGACCATTATTCCGGTCGTGTACAGGATTTATGCCGAACAGTATTACAGCACCTTGTATTGGGAAAGTAACCTTGAGGGTAATGAAATCCATACCCGTGCCTGGTCGGACTGGGTGGAGCAAGAGGTCTCCTACAATTTTCTGACCGGTCAACTGCGCATCTATGAGCGGGAAAACTGGGGTGGACTGGGTGATGAGGCTACGTTGGACGACAGGGTGTTCACCCTGGAAATGGAAGGGGTTTGGTTTGACGCTTTGCCACCCGGTGGCGATTCGCGCTTTGTGTTCAGGACAGCGAATACGGGTGAAACCCAGGCTGCCATCAAGAGCCTGACGTATACCAGACGGTTTGCTCCTTGGGATAGTTCAAAGGTGCCGCCTGGGTTAGGACCGGTGCAGGTGTACACCTACACTGGCACCGAATACCCCGACGAAAACGTGCGGTTCCATTTGTTCTTCTGGTAGGGGCTCAATGAAGCATCACCAACACGTCTTTTTTCCGCTCGGCGGGTTCAACGGTCAGTTCTTTGAGCTGGCCGTTTTTCAACGTGGCTTCTATGGTGGTGTTTTTGGGAGCATGTAGTTTG
>DOBD01000057.1 GCA_003506275.1 Bacteroidales bacterium
CAGCCGTTCCTGATGATTTGGGTGAGCTATGTTACTTTCAGAACAACGGATTTAAGGTGCTCAAGCGCGCTGAAGTGTTGGGATTGGTTTCAGCCGACAGCAAGGGGTTGTGTATAGCCGGTACGCACGGAAAAACAACCACCAGCATGATGACGGCCCACTTGCTCAAACAGTCGGCTGTCGATTGCAGTGCATTCCTGGGTGGTATATCCAACAATTACCACACCAACCTGCTACTCAGTCGTAACAGTGATTTGACAGTGATCGAAGCCGATGAGTATGACCGTTCGTTTCATACCCTGAAACCTTGGATGGCCGTGGTGACCTCTGTGGATCCCGATCACCTGGATATTTACGGTACGCACGAAGCCTATCTGGACAGTTTTGCCCATTTCACCTCCCTGATTCGTCCCGGGGGCTGTTTGGTCAGTAAGCAGGGTCTTCCTCTGCAAAACCGGTTGCAGCCAGGCGTGCGTTTGTACACCTACGGTGTGGAGGTTGAGGCCGATTTCAGGGCCACCGACATACGGTATGAGCCAGGACGTCTCTTTTTTGATTTTCACACGCCCTCGGGTACACTCCGTCAAGTTGAGTTGGGAGTGCCTGTCAAGGTGAATGTGGAAAATGCCGTTGCTGCCATGGCGCTGGCTCATTTGAACGGTGTTACAGATGAGGAGTTACGGGCCGGTATCGCTTCTTTCAGAGGTACCCGGCGTCGGTTCGATCTGTTGGTCAGCCGTCCTGATCTGGTGTACATTGATGATTACGCCCATCATCCCGCAGAACTGCAAGCCAGTATCACGTCCATCAAGGCGTTGTACCCCGACAAGAAAGTGACAGGCATCTTTCAACCCCACCTCTACACACGAACCAGGGATTTTGCCGATGAGTTCGCCGCTGTGCTTTCCTTGCTCGACGACCTCATCTTGCTGGACATCTACCCGGCCAGGGAAGCGCCCATCCCAGGTGTCACCGCTGAGATGATTTTGGAAAAAGTGACCCTGTCCTCCAAAACGGTGTGTAGTTTGTCAAAAGTTTTTGAGGTCCTCGACAAAAAACAACCGGAAGTTCTTGTAACTTTGGGAGCTGGAAACATAGACACCCTCGTTCCGTTGTTAATTAAACGTTATGGGGTATGATCAGATACGTGGTGACCATATTGTCCGTGTTGTTGACGCTGGCTCTGCTGGCTCTTTTGACCGTTTCGTTCGAAAACGGAACAAACGGAGGGACCTGTAAAGCCGTTGCTGTCAGTCTTCAGGATGAAGAAGGCGCTCGTTTTGTCAGTGAGACCGAGGTGAAGCAGTTACTGCTGGCCAAAGGGATCAGGTTGAAGGATAAACCGTTGGATAACATAGACTACGCCGCTGTCGAGCGTGCCGTCAAACAACACCGCCTCGTGCAACGGGCCGAATGTTATCCCTGCCCCTCGGGGATCGTGCGTATCGCCGTCTGGCAGCACATTCCCGTGATGCGTGTTTTTTCCGGTGGACACAGTTTTTATATCGATGCAAAGGGGGTGAAAACGGGTTTGAGCACCTTGACGGCCGCCGATGTTCCTGTAGCGACCGGAGCCATCAGCGATTCAGTCACCCTGGCTGACCTCTATCAGTTGGCTCTTTTGCTGAAAGAAGAACCCACATGGGACGCGTTGATTGAGCAAGTCGTCGTTTTTCCAGACGGTGAGTGGTTGCTGGTACCCAGAGTGGGTGACTTCGACATCCTTTTCGGACGACCGGTCAATATGGAAACCAAACTTAGGCGGCTGGCCGTGTTTATGAGTGAATACCTTCCACGAATTGGTTGGGAATCGTATTCCTCCATTAATTTGAAATATGACAACCAGATAGTGTGTACAAGAAAGGAGACATGACATGAATGAGGTAACGGAATTTATTATTGGCATCGACCTGGGCAGCGCCGGTCTGATTGGTGGTCTGGCAAAGCGGGATCCAGCGGGCACCACACAGCTGTTGGCCATCAGACATTTGCCAGCCAAAAGCGAAATCAGGCGTGGAGTGGTTCACAATGTGGAAGTAGTGGCCTCTCAAATCAAGGAGTTGCTTGCGCTTCTACTGGCATCCCAGCACCTGGATGCCAAGGTCGTCAGAGTCAATATCGGGATGAACGGATACAGCCTGCGCAGTGTCGAGACACGAAGCGTGTTGCCTTTCTCCGGTAACGAACGCCTGCTTGACAGTCACCTTGATGATTTGAAAGACGATGCCCAAAATGGCCTGCCCGAAGGGTACGAACCCATGGATATCTTCCCTCAGGAGTTTTTGGTGGATGGTAAACCAGACCTCAATCCGGTAGGAACCATGCCCTTGAAGGTTGAAGGCCGTTACCAGACAGTCATTGGCAGGCCATTCCTGTCTAAAGGTCTGGATGCCTGTTTTGAAAGTCTGAACATGGAGTATACGCCCATTTTAGGACCATTGGCCACTGCAGAGGCTGTACTCAGACCAGAAGAAAAGAAACGCGGGGTTGCCGTCTTCGATTTCGGTGCACAAACCACTTCGCTCATCGTCTTCAAAAACAACATCATACGTTACCTGGCCATTCTGCCCATGGGTGGTGAACAGATCACCAAAGATCTGCAGTCGGCCAATCTGGATGCTCAGGAAGCTGAACAATACAAGCTTGAACGAGGGTCAGCTCTTCATTACGCCGATCAACTGGGTGACGAGGAAGGAGACCAGGGCTTAGCTGCCATCAGTGACCAGGAGAAGGAATTCAACGAAATACTGGTCGCCAGGGTGGAAGAAATCGTGGAAAACCTGTATGTCCAGTTGCATTACGCAGGGGTGGAACTTCCCAAATTGACCGACGGCATCGTCATCACCGGCGGGGGATCCAGGCTCAAGGACCTGAGTACCCTGATCAATAAGAAGACTGGTCTGAACGTGCGCATCGGTATGCCCGCAAAGGGCTTTTCTTCCTTGCCGGAAGGCGTTGAACTTGGTCCTGAAGAGGCCTTGTGCGCCGGTTTGCTCTTATTGGGACAAAAAGCCTGTCTGGCACCGTTTAAACCAGTGGAAGCTCCGAAGCCCTCGACGGGCAGCGATCAGCAACCCGACGGTACCGACGTGAAGCCTGTGC
>DOBD01000195.1 GCA_003506275.1 Bacteroidales bacterium
GAAAGCCGATGTCCAGGAAAAAGTGGGCAATGGCGACATGCTGACTTTTTCCTGGACATCGGCTTTCTGGATTTACAACTGGGTGGCCAATCAGGCCTATCACAAGTACAGTTACATGATCAAGGATATCAGGCCAATACAGAGAGCGTTGGAAAGCGGCTTCGAAGCCGACCTGCCCAAGCTGGACAACCTGGCAAGGAGTCTTTACACCCAATACCCTGACTCCGTGCGCCGCCTGCTGACCCGCTACTCGGTGGAACAAGCCGAAGCGTCCACCGCCCGTTGGAAACAATTGGGCGAGTACTTGATGGTCAAGTATATCGACGGTAATGTGAAAAAAGAAAAAGACGGTCGCTTTGAGCGCAACGCATACGGCCAGCCGGCCTATCCTGATTTTCCGGGTTACGACCCTGAATACTACCGTCAGGTTGTCAAGGACGCAGGCGACAAGCTCAAGGTCACCAAAACCATTCATGATAAACAATAATAACGATGGATGAACTCGTATTGAAACAAGTCACCGAACTGGCCACCACCTGGCTGAGCGATGCATACGACGCGGAAACCCGTGCCGAAGTCCGGGCCATGCTGGACAAGGAAGACAAGACGGAACTGATAGACAGTTTCTACAAAACCCTGGAATTTGGCACAGGCGGCCTCAGGGGGATCATGGGTGCCGGTACCAACCGCATGAACATCTATACGGTGGGCGCTGCCACACAGGGTCTGAGCAATTACCTGAACAAGGCCTTCGCCGACCTGCCACAAATCTCCGTGGTCATTGGTCACGACTGCCGCAACAACAGCCGCAAGTTTGCCGAGATATCGGCCGACATCTTCACGGCCAACGGCATCAAGGTCTACCTGTTTGAAGACCTCCGCCCCACACCTGAAATGTCGTTTGCCATCCGCAAACTGGGCTGCCAAAGCGGCATTATCCTGACCGCCTCCCACAACCCCAAGGAGTACAACGGTTACAAAGCCTACTGGGATGACGGTGCCCAAATCGTCAAACCTCACGATATCAACATCATCGAAGAGGTGGGCCACGTCAAGCCCGAAGACATTCGTTTCAAGGGCAACAAGGCCTTGATCGAAACCCTCGGTAAAGAGATGGACGACGCCTTCATCAAACAGATCAAGACGATCAGTTTGTCACCAGGGGCCATCAAACAACAATCCAACCTCAAGATTGTCTACACCCCCATCCACGGCACCGGGGTGCGCATCATTCCCGCCTGTCTGAAGGCCTTCGGTTTTACGAACATCATCCCCGTACCTGAACAGAACGTGGTGAGCGGTGATTTTCCCACTGTAGTCTCTCCCAACCCTGAAGAACCGGCCGCCCTCACGATGGCCATCGAAAAGGCCAAGGAAACCGATGCTGACATCGTCATGGCTTCCGACCCTGATGCCGACCGCGTGGGTGTGGCTATTAAGAACGACAGGGGTGAATGGATCCTGGTCAACGGCAACCAGACTGCCTTGCTCTTTATTTACTACCTCATCACCCGCTGGCGGGAAACCGGCAAGCTCAAGGGCAACGAATACGTGGTCAAGACCATTGTCACCACCGAACTCATCAAAACCATCGCCGATGCCAACGGGGTAACCTGCTTCGATTGTTACACCGGCTTCAAATGGATAGCCGCCGTGATGCGCGAAATGGAAGGCAAGATGGATTACATCGGTGGTGGTGAAGAAAGCTACGGCTTCCTGCCCGAAGACTTCGTACGCGACAAGGATGCCGTATCTTCCTGCGCCCTCATGGCCGAAATCACGGCCTGGGCCAAAAACCAGGGCAAGTCGCTTTACCAATTGCTGCTCGATATTTACGTAGAATATGGCTTCTCTGCCGAGAAGGGTATTTCCGTGGTCAAGAAAGGCAAATCGGGAGCCGATGAGATCAAACAGATGATGGCCAACTTCCGATCGAACAAGCCCAAGGAAATTGCCGGCTCTCCGCTCGTCCTGGCCAAGGATTACATGAGCCTCACTGCCTTCAATCCTCAAACGGGTGAAACCACTGCTCTCGACATGCCGGATACCTCCGACGTGCTGCAATACTTCTCCAAAGATGGCAGCAAGGTCTCTATCCGTCCGTCGGGCACCGAGCCCAAGATCAAATTCTACATCGAAGTGAGGGGCACCATGAAACGCAGGGACGATTACGAAAAAGCCCTGGCCGCCGCCGATGAAAAGATCAAGGCCGTGATGCGTTCGTTGGGGCTTTAACCAACGACGCTTCGCTCCCGCTCGAGTATCGCTGCTTTCACCGCTGCCCCCCAGTAATACTGGCCCAAGCTGCCGTCAGAGCGGATCACCCGGTGACAGGGAACCACATAAAACACAGGATTGGCACCTACTGCGGTGCCCACAGCCCGGTTAGCGCCGGGCTGTCCTATTTGTCGGGCCACCCAATGGTAGGATCGCGTTTCCCCAAACGGTATGGACAACAGCACTTCCCAAACCTGTAGCTGAAAGGGGGTGCCTTTGAGGTGCAGGGTCAGTGGCTCTTTGATGGGCGAGGT
>DOBD01000165.1 GCA_003506275.1 Bacteroidales bacterium
TGCAAGATCAACATCGACTCCGATGGTCGCATTGCCATGACAGCAGCCATTCGTGAATTCATGGCCAAGGAACCGACCAAGTTTGACCCCCGTCAATACCTGGGACCGGCCAGGGAATCCCTGAAAAAGCTCTACATGCACAAAATTGTGAACGTGTTGGGCAGCGCAGGGAAAGCATAACCGACACAGCAACAACCGGAACAGACTGATTTTCACTAACGAAAACAGTCTGTTCCCCTTTTTATACCAACCTGTTGCCAACAAGCTTCAGTTTGAGCGCCGGAACCTACCGGCAAAGCGCCAACTTATTGTCAGCAATCATCGACATTTATGGATTATGCCTATTTTCTAGTCGTGCTCATCACCGGTGTGGTACTGGTGATAGGAGGTATAGGCCTCGCTGCACTGATTTCGCCCAAATCGAACAACCCGCAGAAGCGGGAGGCGTATGAATCGGGGATCCCTACCAGAGGAACCTCGTGGATGCAGTTCAAGGTGGGTTACTACCTGTTCGCCATCCTTTACCTCATGTTCGACGTGGAAACTGTCTTCCTGTTCCCCTGGGCCACGGTGGTCCGTGACTTGGGTGTAGCCGGATTGATCAGTATCGTGTTCTTTTTGGTCATATTGATTCTGGGCCTTGCTTATGCCTGGAGAAAAGGAGCCTTGGAATGGAAGTAAAAGACATCAAGATCAAGGGGATACCCCACGAGGAATTCAACGACAACGAATACCTCGAAAAATACGTAGAGGAACTCCGCGCCAACGGGGTGGGCATCGTGACAGGTGTCCTGGATGATCTCATCAATTGGGGTCGCTCCAACTCCCTCTGGCCGTTGACCTTCGCAACCAGTTGCTGCGGTATTGAATTTATGTCGGTGGGTGCTGCCCGCTTCGACTTTGCCCGTTTCGGGTTTGAAGTCACCCGTAACAGCCCCCGTCAGGCCGACGTCATTGTGGTGGCCGGTACCATCGTCGATAAGATGGCCCCCATCCTCAAGCGTTTGTACGACCAGATGGCTGAACCCAAGTACGTGATTGCCATGGGTAGTTGCGCTATTTCAGGAGGTCCCTTTTGTAACTCGTACTGCGTGGTCAACGGTGTTGACAAGATTATACCCGTCGACGTGTTTGTCCCCGGCTGTCCGCCCAAGCCCGAAGCCTTGCTGTACGGTATGATGCAGTTGCAGCGCAAGGTAAAGGTGGAACGGTTCATGTTTAAAGACAAAAAGAAACAGGACAAATGATGGAAGCGATAAAACAATTGATTCTGGCCACGGCTCCTGAAGCCGTGTTGGAGGAAAAGGCCCTCTTGACGGTCACCGTCGCTCCCGACGACCTGAGAGCCCTGGCTACAGCCTTGAAAAACGATCCTGCATCCCGTTTTGACTTTCTGATCCAATTGACAGGCGTCGACGAAGGGGAGACTTTTAGCGTTGTTTATTTGATGACCTCCTCCGACGACATGAGCCGTCAACTGGTGGTCAAAACCTATACGGCCGACAGGGAAAACCCTGTGTTGCCCACCGTATCCGATATATGGGGAACGGCGTTGTTGAACGAACGGGAAGTTTTTGGCTTTCTGGGTATCCGCTTTATCGGCCACCCCGATATGCGTCACTTGTTCCTGACCGAACGTTGGAAGGGGTATCCCCTGCGTAAAGACTACGATGCCAGCCGTGAAGCCAATCCCGTCGATGTGACCAGCTACCCCATGTCTGATCATACCGAGACCTGGGTCAAGGGCAAGGAGGGTCTTCAACACGAAAAGATCCAGCTCTTCGATGAAGACGATTACGTGCTCAACATCGGCCCGCAGCACCCGGCCACTCATGGTGTCCTGCACTTCAGGACAGCCCTGGACGGAGAGATCATCAAGAAGATCGATGTGAACTGCGGGTACATCCACAGGGGTATCGAAAAATTAAGTGAAGGATTGACCTATCCCCAGATCCTGCACTTTACCGACAGGCTCGATTACTTATCGGCCCACATCAACCGCCATGCGCTGTGCATGTGCGTTGAAAAGGCGGCCGGTATTGAGGTGACCGACCGGGTTGACGTGATCCGCACCATCATGGATGAACTGACCCGTGTGACCTCCCACTTGCTGTCCTGGGCCACCATGTGTATGGACATGGGCGCACTGACGGCCTTTATCTATGGGATGCGCGACCGTGAAAAAATCATGGACATCTTTGAAGAAACCACGGGGGGACGCCTCATTCAGAATTACAACGTCATTGGCGGTGTCATGGCGGACCTGCACCCGGATTTCCAACGCAAGGTCAAGGCGTTCATCCCCTACATGCGGGAAAAACTCAAGGAATATCACCAACTGTATACGGGCAACGTCATCGCTGTCAATCGTATGAAAGGCGTGGGCATTTTACGTAAGGAAACAGCCATATCCTACGCGGTGAGCGGTCCGGTCGGACGTGCTTCCGGCTTGAGTTGTGATTTGCGCAAGATTCTTCCCTATTCAGCCTACGGCAAGGTCGAATTCAAGGAAATCATCCGCCACGAAGGCGATTCCATGGCCAGGTACCTGAACCGGTTGGACGAAATCGAAGAATCCCTGCATATCTTGGAACAACTCATCGACGCCATTCCCGAAGGCGCGTATTGCGTCAAAACCAAGCCCATCANNCAGCGTGTGGAAGCGGCCAGGGGTGAATTTGGGGTCTATATCCAAAGCCGCGGCGACAAAACGCCCTGGCGCCTCAAGTTCCGTTCCCCCTCCATGGCCTTGGTGTCCGTTATGGATACCATCTGCCACGGTGCCAAGGTGGCCGACCTGGTCACCATCGGTGGTTCCATGGACTACGTGATACCCGATATCGATCGTTAACCCATACTAATCCTGCATCCTATGTTTGATTTTTCTATCGTGACCACGTGGGTGGATCAATTTCTCAGAACCTATCTTCCCGAGTTCTGGGTGTTGGCCATCGAATTCGTGGTCGTGGGGGTCCTCCTGCTGGCGCTGTACGCAGTCATCGCCCTGGTCCTGATCTATTTCGAGCGCAAAATCTGTGCGTTTTTCCAGTGCCGCCTTGGCCCTAACCGTGTAGGCCCTTACGGAACCTTCCAGAGTGTGGCCGACATGGTGAAAATGTTGATCAAGGAAATCATCCCCATCAATCATACCGACAAGTTGCTGTTTTATCTGGCTCCGTTCTTTGTCATCGTTGCTTCCTTCCTGACTTTCGGGGCCATCCCTTTTGGCAACGGCTTGCAAGCGTTTGATTTCAATATCGGTGTGTTCTACCTGTTGGCTGTTTCTTCCCTGGGTGTCATCGGTATCCTGATGGCAGGTTGGGCCAGCAACAACAAGTATTCCATGATTGGAGCCATGCGTAGTGGGGCCCAGCTTGTCAGTTACGAGCTGTCAGCCGGACTGTCCCTGCTCACCATGGTCGTGCTAAGCGGTGACTTGCAACTGTCTACCATCATTGAAAAACAGAGCGACACCTGGTTTATCTTCCAGGGTCACCTTCCTGCCGTGGTCGCCTTTGTGATTTACCTCATCGCCGGTCACGCCGAAACCAACCGTGGACCCTTCGACTTGCCGGAAGCTGAATCTGAATTGACAGCCGGCTATCACACCGAATATTCCGGTTTGCAGTTTGGTATGTTTTACCTGGCTGAGTACCTCAACATGTTCATCATCGCCTCCATTGCCACGACTGTTTTCCTGGGCGGCTGGATGCCTTTCCACATTGGTGGCTGGGACGGTTTCAACCACGTGATGGATTACATTCCTTCTGTCATCTGGTTCTTTGGCAAGGCCTTTGCACTGATGTTCCTGAGCCTTTGGGTGCGTTGGACGTTCCCTCGGTTGCGCATCGACCAACTCCTGCACCTGGAATGGAAATACCTCCTCCCCATCAACATGGTCAACATCCTGCTCATGGTGGGTATCGTACTCCTGGGATGGTATTTTTAACGGACTAATTCGAATCACATGAAAGCGATATATACTTACATCAAATCCTTGCTGAACGGTATCAAATCCTTACTTTCAGGGATGGCCGTCACCATCAGGGAATTGTTTACCAAAAAGGTGACGGAGCAGTACCCGGAAAACAGGGCGACGCTCTATGTGCCCGAACGTTTCCGTGGTGTGCTGGTGATGCCCCACGACGAAAACAACGAACACGCGTGCACAGCCTGCGGCATCTGCGAGATGAATTGCCCCAATGGCACTATCAAGGTTCTTTCCAAAATGATCGAACCCGAGGAACCGGGAGGCAAGCCCAAGAAAGCGTTGGACAAACATATGTACGACCTGGGGATGTGTACCTTCTGCAACCTGTGTGTGATTTCCTGCCCCTCCGACGCCATTAAATTTGAGAATTCGTTTGAACATTCCCTGTACACCCGCGACAAACTGATACACCAACTGAACAAAGAGGGTTCCAAGCTCAGGGAAAAGAAAAAACCACAAGCATAAGCACTATGGCAGAACAGATTATTTTTTACGTGCTGGCGATTTTGATCGTCGCCTTTTCCATCCTCTCGGTGACATCGAGACGGATTCTCCGTTCGGCAACCT
>DOBD01000308.1 GCA_003506275.1 Bacteroidales bacterium
TGTGTCAAGGAATACAAGCCGACAACCACCTACAATTAAGTTGATAGCAGCCAGTATGTTGTGTTTGCTTCAAACGAGGAGAAGGCTGCGGATTATTGGCGAGACATCGCTGAAAAAGTGGATGGCTGGTATGTGGAACTGTGCTCCTATTGGGACAGGCCAGGCACCACCCCTCTGTTTAATCCCGCACAAAAAATACCTCTTTACCTGGTGGATGAGGCCAGCTTTCAGGCACAAAAGGAATCTGAGTTGCCCGATTGGAAGTGTGGCTATTTTACACACGATAAACGGCTGGTAACCAGGGTTCCTTCGATAGATAATACGGTGTATGATGGTGCGTATGCCACCCTGGTTAAACATACGCTGGGACAATACCTGTTGTCAAACCACCTTAAAGGGGCTGTCGATGCCTATTTTCTTGAAGCGTTCGGCTTGTACTACAGCGGGTTTAGGCCAGCCGTTGTGGATGTGCAACAGGTATTGAATCAATTAGGCCGACCGCCTGTGTTGAACGACATCGAAAACCTGGAAGACTACGATAAACCAGCGCAGAAAATCCTGGCTACCACCTACATGGAGGCCAAGGTCCTGCAGGATTCCTATCAGGCCTTGAATCCAGGCAACGAGGCCTTGTGGCAGCAACACGTACACCATTATTACGAGGTAAGTGAGGAACATAGGATGGGGTTGCATAAGCCCAGTTTGAGGTTTGATTTTTATTGCATTCCACGTGACACCGTGTTTCTGGATACCATGGCCTATACCCTTGAAGCGCTATATGAGCGCTATACCACCCTATTTGAGTTGACCATCAACAACCGCTTTAACGTGATACTCTATCCAGATAAAGCAACAGCTGATGGGTTGAATGGAGGTTCCTACAGTATGGGGGCGGCGCATGGGGGCGATAATTACAACATGCTTTCGCCGTATTTGTCAGAAAATAGCCTGCAGGCAGCCTCAGGTGGTCTTGTAGCCCATGAATTCTGGCACGTCATCCATTTCCACATGCGGCCCTATGACGGTTATCCCAATGGCTATTTCATCATGGAAGGGATGGCCGATTACATGCCTGTTGGAACGCACGATATGCGTACTGAGCCCGACCTTTGGAAAATCAACCAGGTCTTTTATGCCTTCAGCAATCAATTCGGTCGGGATCCCACCCTGAAAGACATCATGGAAAATCCTACAACCGTAGAGCCCTACTTGTTTGGTCAACTATTTTTTAATTACCTGATACCCTCGGTGGCCAGTTTTGCCGAAGTGAAAGCCTTCTTTCTCGGCCGCTGCGATTGGTCGGTGTTCAGGTCGTCGTACGAGGAGATCGACAAGGGTTATATCGCCTATTTGAAACGTCTGGCCAACTACAGCCCAAAAGATACCTTGGCCTCTCTTCCCTTTGAAGAAGCCTTTAATCATTTTGATCATGGCTGGACGACACCCAGCTACACCAATCAAGATAACTGGCGGATTGATGATAACGGTGTTGACGGCGGCTTTTGCACACGCTTCTACACCACTAGCGATAAACACGTGCCCATTGAATCCTGGTTGATTTCGCCGGCGTTGAACACGGCCGGATTGGAAAATGTGGTTTGTTCGTTCGATTACAGAACGTATGGTGACAGCATAGGACTGGACGTGCTGATCACCGATGCTTTTGATGGTGATGTTAAAACGGCCGATTGGCACTTCATCAAACACATACCAAAGCAGCAGATCACACCTTGGGAAAACACGCAGGACATCACCCTGCCTGTTGTCTCAGATACCTTGTACATCGCCCTTCGTTACCAGGGTTCCGGTGAACAACACCAACAGATGAGTATCGATCAATTTCGGGTGGACACCATGGCGCAAGTGTCTGTGCCACTGGTGGATGATGCTCAGCACATCACTGCCCTGCACGTCTACCCCAATCCGGTAAACGAGACGACCATGGCCTTTTTTGTTCATCCCAGGGCTGGATGGGTGAACCTCACAGTGTATGACATCCAAGGCAGGGCGTTAAGAACGATGCTTGAGCAGGTTATGCCGGCAGGCCACCTTGTTGTGCCGATTGGTACCATCCTGCAGGCTCACAGGATGAATAGCCTCAAGCCGGGTGTCTTTGTTTGCCGTCTTACGACAGAAAGTGGCAGTTCTGCGGTTAAGGTGGTTGTGTACTAGTCTTAGTACGTCTATTTTTGTTGTCTGGAAAAAGCAGTTAGAGGCGAAGATAGCCAAGCTGAACGGTTAACGCGAGTATAGGTAAAATCTTCAATGCAGAGATGGATATTACTGGAAAAAACGTCAATGTGGAGATTTTTTATACCTTTGTACGCATACACAGGTTGTTATGGTGGTTATTAAACGCATACTACAGGACAGCATTGCCAATAGGCTCAAGCCGGGCAAGGCTGTGTTGGTGTTTGGTGCCCGCAGGGTCGGAAAGACGGTGTTGTTGAAACGTTTGGTACAGGAGTATCAGGGTAAGACACTGTTGCTCAATGGGGAGGATTACGATGCGATGGCCTTGTTGGAACATCGCTCTATTGCCAACTACCGTCACCTGCTGGAAGGCATTGACTTGCTAGCCATTGACGAAGCACAAAACATTCCGGATATCGGGCACAAGCTCAAGTTGATTGTCGATGAAATGGAGGGAGTCAGCGTGTTGGCCAGCGGTTCATCTTCCTTCGATCTACTTAACAAGGCCGGTGAACCGTTGGTGGGGCGCAGTACGCAGTTTTTATTGACGCCTTTCTCACACAAGGAACTGGCTCAGGTTGAGTCAGCGCTTGATGTTAAGCAAAACCTGGAAGCCCGCCTGATTTATGGTTCATACCCCGAAGTTGTCACGCTGAAGCGTTTTGAGCAAAAGGTTGATTACCTGAGAGAGATGGTGGGTGCTTACCTGTTGAAAGATATCTTGTCTCTTGATGGGATAAAAAACGCCGGAAAGATGAAGGATTTGCTCAGGCTTATTGCGTTCCAAGTAGGCAGCGAGGTCTCCTGTGACGAATTGGGCAAACAGTTGGGTATGAGTCGAAATACAGTGGAAAAATACCTGGACCTGTTGTCAAAAGTCTATGTTGTTTACCGCGTGGGGGCTTATTCCAGAAACCTGCGCAAGGAGGTATCAAAAGCTGGAAAGTGGTATTCCTATGACAACGGCATTAGAAATGCCCTGATTGGCAACTTCAATCCGTTGGCTATCAGGCAGGATGTGGGTACCTTGTGGGAGAATTACCTGATCAGTGAACGCTTGAAAATTAATTACAATGAGAGTAAGAACAAAGCATTCTATTTTTGGCGCACCTACAACAACCAGGAAATCGACTTGATAGAAGACTGTTCCGACGACCTGACAGCCTTGGAATTCAAGTGGGGCCCCAAAGTCCCACCAGTCCCTTCCAGTTTCATGGCAGCTTACCCCGAAGCTATATACCACGTGGTTAACCCATCAAATTACCTGGAATTTCTGGATGGTTAAAAGTCGAACCTCCAAGCCCATGCGTTCAATACGTTCGTGAAAGAATAAACCTCAAATCTGTCAACGATGAAATCCATATCCTTACTGTTCGTCTCTGTCCTATCACTTTTTATGGCCATGCCTTCCAAAGCCCAATCCTACAACCCCATCCTGCCTCTGTGGGAATACATTCCCGATGGGGAGCCCTATGTGTTTGAAGATCCCGATAACCCCGGGAAGTACCGGGTGTATCTGTATGGTTCGCACGATATGTTGAAACGGGAGTATTGTGGCCTGGATCAGGTGGTGTGGTCGGCACCTGTGGAGGATATGGGGCAGTGGCGGTACGATGGGGTGATCTTCCAGTCCAGGCTGGATGCTCAGGGCAAGCCGTTGAATCCGAATGGTGAAGGCGATTTGCTCTATGCGCCCGATGTGACAATGGTGACCGGAGCCGATGGCAAGAAAACGTATTACCTGTATCCCAACAATCAACGGGAAGGCCGAAAAACTATGGTGGCTAAATCGAACCGTCCCGATGGCCCGTTTGAGGTCTGCAACTGGCATCCAACGAATCCGCGGGAGACTGTCGGCGTGTTGGGCTTTGACCCCGCTGTGTTTGTGGACGATGATGGCAAGGTCTATGGATACTGGGGTTTTGAGACCTCCTATGGAGGAGAAATGGATCCGTCGACCATGGCCAGTTTGCTTCCCGGCACCGAGCCGGTCAAGGATATGGTCTCCAGCCGTAAACAGGAGGGAGATTTCCGTTTCTTCGAGGCGTCGTCCCTGCGAAAAATCAAGGATAAGTATGTGTTTGTGTACAGTCGCTGGACGAAACCGGGCGAATTTGGTCTGGAAGACACCAACTACACCCTGGCCTATGCCTACAGTGATAAACCGTTGGGTCCCTTCGTGTATGGCGGCACCATCATCGATGCCAGGGGGCGTGAGCAACAGCCCGACGGCACGGTCAGGGCCACAGCAACCCCCGGTGGCAACACACACGGTAGCATCCTGGACATTGGCGGGCAATGGTACGTTTTCTACCACCGTCAAATTGGCACCGACGAGTTTGCCCGCCAAGCCATGGTGGCCCCCATCACCGTTGAAGTGAGCGAAGGCCCTGGCGGCAAGGTGGTGATCAGTGAAGGTGAATATACCTCAGAAGGCTTCAAAACGGCAGGGCTCGACTTGTTCCAAGTCTATCCCGCCGGCATCGCCAGCCATCATACTGGTCCAACGCCGGCCCTCAACAAATACCCCAACAAGCTCTATTCGGGCTCCTACATCAAGCCCACCTACTTTGACGGCGATCCCACCAAGGCGCCGTCCGACCTGGTGCTGCGCAGCAATCCGGTGGTCAACAACACCTCTGGTTCCATCATCGGTTACAAGTACTTCAATTTCAACCAGGCAACATCCAAGGGAAAGGTCGACTTTGAACTGTGTATGCTCCCCTCAGGCATCGAGGGCAGCGTGGCCATCATGGCTGTCAGCCCCGACGCCAACCGAGGCGGTATCCTGCTGGGTACCATCACTCTTTCAAAGACCAACATCCTGCAGCCCGTCACCCTGCGCACTCCCATCACCAACCTCAATCGGGTACACGGCAAGCAGCCCCTCTACCTGGTCATTACAGCCAAGGAAGAAGCGGTTTCAATCGGTGATATCTATCATGTTGGATTTGTCAGGCAACAGTAAAAAACCACCACACAAACAATAACCGGTTATTTTGCATATTGCTAATAGTACCATGCCCCCCATTGCCTTCATCGACGCCGAAATTGATCCGAAACGGAAGACCGTGCTCGACATCGGTGGAGTGAAGGACAGTGGTGCGGTGTACCATGGTGCCGACCTGGTGGGTTTAAGGCGGTTTCTGGACGGGGTGCCTTACGTGGGCGGGCACAACATCCTTGAGCACGATATCAAATACCTGGGCAACCAGGCCGGTGCCAGGCTGATTGATACCCTGCCGCTCTCGCCCCTATTGTTTCCCATCAAACCCTATCACGCCCTGCTGAAGGACGACAAACTGCAGACCGACGAGACCAACAACCCCCTGAACGATGCCATGAAGGCCAGGGACCTGTTTTTTGACGAGGTGGCTGCCTTTGGCCGCTTGGATGAGGCGATGAAACAGGTGCTGCATGGTTTGTTGGGCAATCAGCCGGCGTTCCAGGCGTTTTTCCAGTATGTCGGTGTGGGACCCTCGTCAGACGTGGGACCCTCGGTTGGCGTGCGGTCNNTCGGCTGTCGTGGGGCAGGCGATGGGGGAGGAGCCGTCCGCTTCCAACCTCGAACACCTGATTCGGCAACGCTTTGAAGCCGCCCTCTGTAGCCATGCGGATGTTGGCACTATGCTTCAAGCGCAACCGGTGGCGTTGGCCTACGCCCTGTCGTTGATCAACGCCCTGGAGCGGCGCCACGATGTGCGTTCCATCACGCCGCCCTGGGTGTTGCACAAGCACCCCGAGGTCGAGCGCATTATGTATGTCCTGCGCAACAAGCCTTGCCTGCAGGGTTGCCCCTACTGCAACCGGGCGCTGGATATCCACAAAGGGCTGTTGCACTTCTTTGGCTTTGAAGCGTTCAGGGCCTATGGGGGAGA
>DOBD01000301.1 GCA_003506275.1 Bacteroidales bacterium
ATCGAAGTTGTCTTTTTTGCGGAGGTCGTCAAACAGAGCCAGGAGGTCTTGTACCTTGAGGTGTTTCTTTTCGTCGCCTTTGAAATCGTAGGCGATCTTGCCCTGGTGCATCATGATAATGCGATCTCCAAGATTGACAGCCTGTTGCATTGAGTGCGTCACCATTAATGTGGTCAAATGGTCCTTGGCAACAACACGACGGGTCAAATCGATGACCTTGGCCGCTGTTTTGGGGTCAAGGGCCGCCGTGTGTTCGTCGAGCAGCAGCAGTTCAGGTTTGAGTGCCGTGGCCATCAGCAGGGTCAAGGCCTGCCGCTGACCACCCGATAACTTCCCGATGGGATTGTCCAGCCTGTCTTCCAGGCCCATGTTGAGCGGACGCACCATCTCTTTGAACGATGCCACCAGCTCGGTAGGCAATCCCCAGCCCAATCCCCTTGCTTTTCCCCGCTTCAGGGCCAGCGACAGGTTTTCCTTGATCGACATGGAAGGCGCTGTGCCGCTGAACGGATTCTGAAACACGCGTCCGATCAGTGCGGCCCGTTTGTGTTCATCCCAACGCGTCACATCCACCCCGTTTAGCTCAATGCGTCCGGCGTCGGTCAGGAAACTACCGGCCACCGCGTTGAGCAAGGTTGATTTGCCGGACCCGTTGGTGCCCAGTACGCAGACAAAGCTCCCCGTTTCCAGGGACAAACTGACACCCTGAAGGGCCTTGACCTCATTTACCGTGCCCGGATTGAAGGTCTTCACCAGGTTTTCGATCTTAAGCATGCATCGTCGTTTTTAAGGACAGACTCCGTTTCTTTTTCAACACCATCGGCAGGATCAGCGCCACAAACACAAAAACGGCCGTGATGATTTTCAAGTCGTTGGGATTGAGGCCCCAGCGCAACGCGATGGCCACCAGTAAGCGGAACAGGATGGAACCGGTCACCGCACCCACGATGACAAAGCCCAGGCTGTTGTCGTTGATGATGGCTTCACCGATGATCACGCTGGCCAGCCCCCAGACCATCATGCCTATGCCCATCTGAACATCGGCAAATCCTTGATATTGAGCCAGGATAGCGCCGGAAAGCGCGATAAAGCCGTTGGACAACGCAATACCCGCAATGATCATCACCCGGGTATTGACTCCCAGCGCACGGATCATCTGGCTGTTGTCTCCGGTCGCCCGCATGGCTGTGCCCAGGTTGGTCTTGAAGAACCACCACAGCAGCACACAAAACAACACGACGCCAACCAGGCAGAACCCCATCACGTACAGGTCTTTGATCAGCACGCGCCACCCCAACACCGAGGTGACGGCTCCTTCACCCGACCATTGGGCCGACAAGCCTTCTATCCAGCTAAAAATAGACGAGGTGTGCATCATGGGCAGGTTGCTTTTCCCCATGACGTGCAGGTTAACGGAATACAGCGCCGTCATGACCAGGATGCCGGCCAGCAACGGGTTGATTTTGAAGCGTGTATGAATGACGCCTGTCAGGGAGCCCGCCAACATGCCGGCCAGAAAGGCGGCCAAACTGGCCACCCAGGGATTCACGCCGGCCAGGATGAGCGCGGCTGCTGTTGACGCCCCGAAGGTAAACGATCCCTCGGCCGTGATGTCCGGAAAATCAAAGACGCGGAAACTGATGAAGATGCCCAGTGCCAACAGGGACAAGATCAGACCGATCGTGATGGAGCCAATAAGTAATGACATGATGGTGCGTGTTTAGATTAGTCAATCCGTAGCGACTTCAAGGGGGCTACCCAGCAAAAACCCTGTACAAACTGGCTTTCACCCAGACCAACGATGTCGCGGGCATCGTTCACCAGGTGAAACAGGTTGGACAACGTGCCTGCCTCAAACAGCGTGTGAAGGGTTTCGTGCAGATCCAGCCCCGCTTTTTTCAACGGTGTGTACGGAAACACGGCCGTGTGCAGGTGAGCCTCGACGGCTGCCCCCGGACTGACCGGTCGCAAGAAGTGGGAGAGGCCTTCGTCGGGTTTTCGGCTGCAGAGGCCCACCGTTACCCCCAGCATGCCTCCGCATTCGGGTTCCGTCGTAACATTCACCGTTTCCTTCACCCCGGGGTAGGCAAATAAATCAGGGTGCCCCACCGGTGATTGATTCAGGGAGACACCCACCAGGCCGCTGATTTCAGCTATGGAAATCAACAGAAAGGTTTCGTAACCAAGTAGTTGGTAAATGCCTTCCAGCATCGGACCCACACCCAGGGAGGTGGCGCCGGGTACCGTTTTCCCCGCAGCTCCGTCGCTACCCGCAGCTCCGTCGCTACCTGCGGCACCCACTCCCTTTTCGGCCGAGAAATGGACAAGCGCCGGGAAGTCGCCCGTGCAGGAAAGGCCGTACAACGCCGTCAAGGAGGCTATCAACTGGCCGCTGTTCACCATATAGTCAGGCCGCTTCGACCCATCAGCCGGCAAATACGCCACCTGACCGTCCACCATCAGAAATTCCCCGAATCGATCCTTGCAGGCCTCAAACTGATCGCCAATGGCGCCCAACCCCAAGGCGTAGTGCTGTTCGCCGGCTGCCAACACCCTGGCATCGGTAGGCCCAAAACCGCCCACAGCAGCTTCTGAACCGCTCACGGCATCATTAGCCTCCCTTGCGACCATCACCTCAGGCCTTCCAAAACAGACAACGTCTACTCCCTTGCCCTCAAGTGGCGACACGCTGAAACGGTACCCCTCCAGGGAAAGGCTAGACGAACGGTCTTCAGGCACCGTTGCCTCAACCGGTGTTTCTTCGCATTGGATCAGTATGTCGGCCATGCCCACCATGGTCAGGATTTGTGTCACCGGCTCAGACACCGCACACAGACTGAACCGTCCGTTTACTGTTTGCAGGGTCTTGTATTGTGATATCAACAACCGTATCCCGGCTGAACTCAGGTATTCCAGGGCAGAAAAATCAAGCTGAATCTGGTAATGCCCTTCACGGACCAGTTGATCGATGACATCGTTCAAATAGGCGGTATGATTGGCATCCAGGCGGCCGATACAGCGGACAAGTATACCCTGTTCATGGGCAGCGGTGGTAATTTCGAGCGACGTCATGGTGTGTGCGTTGAAGCGTTCATGTACGAGGAAGGAATGGAAAGGCCAAGGCGATTCATGACCGCCCGGTTGATGGTTATGTTGGTTTTTGAAACAAGCCTGAACGGTATGTTTTTCGGGTCTTTACCATTTAATATTTCAAGTGCTACTTTAACAGCATCCGACCCGGCTGTCTGGTAATCGCGGGCCAGTGCGGCAACAGCTCCCTTTTCCACCTGATTGGAGATAAAGGCGACNNGCATCCCGTGGTCAGGTTGTCGGAAATCTGCGTCATCGCTTCCACTCCCTTGGCTATCAGGGTGGCGGCAGCATCCGATACCTCGGTGACGGTTGAGGCTGGTGCCACCAGGAGGGTCAACCCCTCTTTCTCAGCCTCCTTGTGCAAGGCTTCCATGTAGAACACCGAATTGATCTCGCCGGGCGTGTACACCGTGCCAATCACCCGTATGCCAGGCATACTGGCTTTGACCATGCGCACCATGCCTTCAAAATCGCTGGCGGTGGAAATGCCGGTCACGTTGGGCAGGTGGTCGATGAAACTGACGCCGGCTCCTGCACCCACCGGATCGCCGGAATTGGTAAACACGATGGGTACGTGGTTGATTTTCTTGATGAACGCCTGCAGCGTGGGTGTTGAGGCCGTGAAAATCAAATCCCAGGGCTCGGCAGCCACCGATTCGGCGATGCTGTTGACGGTGGTGATGTCGCCCGAGGCATTGTATATCTTTAAGGTGTAATCAACGCCCTCCACTAAACCTAGCTTTACCAGCTCGGCCTTAAGGCCTTTTTCGGCTTCTTCGCTGATTTCATTCAGGGAG
>DOBD01000026.1 GCA_003506275.1 Bacteroidales bacterium
GGCTTCAACGGGGTAGTTTTCCTTGACGGATTTTGCGGAAACGCCGTCCCATTCCGTGCCGTCAATGGCAATAGCGGCATAGGAGTCGGTGGTAACGGTGTAGGGATAGGTCTTTTCGGCTGCAGGGATGATGGCTGTTGGGGCCAAAACAGAAGCCTCAGCTGTCACCAAAATGGGATCGCGCTTTTCATTGGGGTGATAGGCGGCCCGTTTGCGCAACACGTTCAGATCGGCAATGGCTTGTGGATACAAACCTTTGCGTCCGTAAGCTTCAGCCCTGATCAGGTAGGTTTCGGCCAACCGGAAGATGGGGGTATCAAAGGATTGACTGCCGTTGGCGTTGGTGCCTTTACCACGGGTACGGTCCAGCCATTTGCGGGCGCCCATGTACCAGGCGCTGGCCTTGGCCATGTCACGGTCAATACCGAAACCGGCTCCGTTGGTACCTGCCAGGCGGTAGTAAATCTTACGTCCTTCAGCAGCATAGTTGGCAATGATGGGGTTGTTAGCTGGGGCTGCAGCACCGGCTTTGATGCCGGTAATGGCGCCACTGCCGTCCTTATCAAAGTAACCGGCGTTGTTGGGACTGCCTACCATCCAGCGTACGTTCATCACGTACGGTTGGCTCATTACCCAAAGAGAGTCATAGGGTTGATCCTTGCTGTTTTCCACGTACACCAGGCCCACGTTTTCAAGACTGGCGTTGTAAAGATCAGCTGCTTTGACGCCACGTTTCTGACCAGCGGTCACGGCAGCTTCACCTAAGGGTTTGAGGTAGGTGTTGTAATATAGAGCGGTACCGGCATCCCAAGCCTTGGCATTGCCAGATATATCCGTCGTGTAGTAGTTGGTCAGGAAGCTTTTGTAATACCTGGAGTCGTTGGCTTTGTCTGTAAACGCATCGTAAGCCCAGTCTGAGGGCATCAAGGTGGCATACGGACGGCCGTAATTGATGTCGCGCAAAATACCGGCATCCTGGTTGGTGTGGTTGCTGTTATAGACGTGCGTCAAACTAAGGGCGCTGNNACTTGGCCGTCCCTGGTATTGGTTGAGGTGGCTTCAATTTTCCACAAGTCACCGAAATCGGTGGACAAGCCGCCGAAATTCGGGTTGTTGTCGTCCATGAAGTCGATGACCAAACTTGAGTAATAAATGGCACTGTCCAGGTCGGTAGTCACGTTGCCCTTGTAGAGCATCTTCAGATCGGTAAGAGGGCTGTTGGCCCAACCGGCTGCCTGAGCCCTGTGCAAGTATAGTTTGGACAGGAAATGGGCGGCAGCCTGCTTGGTAATACGTCCGAAGTTGGACGTGTTGCTGGCATAGGTCTCCAAAGGCAACAAGTCAACAGCGGTACGCATATCACCGATAAGCTGTGCATACAAGGTTTCCAGGGAAGCCTTGGGAAAGTAGAAGTTGTCGGGCATACCCTTATAACTCTTCAAAATCAACGGACAAGGTCCCACCACATTGGATATCAAGTAGTAAGAGTAGGTTCTCAAAAAGAGAATCTCTCCCTTACGCTTGGCCAAGGCTGTTTGGTCAGCCGACGACAAGCCAGCGTAGTTTTCCAGGAAAACGTTGCAGGCTCCAATAGAGGGGTAGCAACCTTCCGTAAACTTTTGGGATGTTGTAACCGCTCCAATCAAGTTGTTCACAAAGGGGGTGATGCGTTGGCCACCGGTCACGGCGTTACCCCAGGCATCAGGTGCATAGGATCCGTTCACAATGCGGTCAGCGTTGGACCAGGAATACACCTCGATGTCGTTGTTGGCACCAAAAAGGTATTCGCCCTGGTTGTAGTCGCCCTTATAGCGGAGTATCTTGTAACTTCCCTGGCAAAGGGATTCCAAGCCTTCCTTGGTCTTGTAGTAATCCTGCGTCAATGAGGTCACCACTTCTTCTTCCAGGAAGTCTTCACAGGCCGTGAAAGCGAACACGGAAACGGCGAGTAAGGCTAAACATATTTTTNNCTCATATTGGCTCTGGTTTAAGGGTTAGAAACCGATGCGGCATCCAAGCACGAAGCTCGTGATCATCATGGTGTTGTTATTGGTACCACCGGTGGGGTCACCAATTGAGTTGACACTGGTCCAACCATTGGTATCGTCAGGATTGATGCCATTTTGTACACACTTGCCACCCCACATGAAGGGGTTGAGTACCTGCGTATACAATTGCAGTCGACTGATACTAAAAGGTTTGAGTACTTTTTCTGGCACCGTGTAACCCAAGGAAATGTTTCTGACCGTTACAAAGGAACCGTCGTTGATGTACATAGCTTGGTTGACATCGGTCGAAGAAACAGCAGCCGGTGTAGAGGTCAAACCTGGCCATTCGGCATTCTTATTGGTGGGAGACCAGAATTCATTCAAATCGGCCTTTCGAACGTAACCTACATATTGACCGCCGGTCGATCCGCCGGGTTGCAGGGACGAGAAATACATCTGACCTACGCGAGCGTAAATGAAACAGCTCAGTTCAAAACCTTTGTAGGTGAAGGTATTGGTCATCCCAGCCGTGAAATCAGGACGATCCGTACCTATGATCACTTTATCATCGTCTGTCAGTTTATGGTCGGGCGTTCCTTGTTCAACAGGTTTGTATTGCCCAGGGGCAAATTTATAGCCATTGGCTGTCCAAAGGGCTATTTCAGCCAAGTCTTCAGGCGTATCCTGCCAGAGTCCGTCCACTTTGTAGGTTCTGAACACGCGTTGCGGGTAACCGATGTACCAACCATTGCCTTTCATGTCTTCCTTACCATTGACCAACTCAACCAGCTCTTCCTTGTTGTGTGCGAAGCTCAGGTCGGTGTTCCAGGTGAAATCCCTGTTCACGATGTTTCGGGTGCTCAAGGAGACTTCTATACCTCGGTTCCTGGATTTGCCGATGTTGTCGACAATAAAAGGATAACCAAGAATGGCAGGTAGCGTACGTTCCATCAGCAAACCACTCGTGTTGGAATCGTAGAGATCAATGGAACCGGCGATACGGTTATTGAGCAAACCAAAGTCCAATCCTATGTTGCTTTGCGCTGTGCGTTCCCAGGTTACCGTCGGATTGCTCATCAGGTAAGGCAGGAAAGAAACGGCAGGAGAGGTGCCGAATACGTAGTCATACACGGAAAGAGGCCCAGTTGATGTGTAGGGTTCAATGGCAGCATTACCTGTCTGGCCGTAACCAGCCCTAAGCTTCAATTCGTTCAACCAGCTCACATCGCTTAGGAAGGATTCCTCCTGCATTTTCCAGGCAGCAGCCAAGGAAGGGAATGAAGCCCATTTGTTGCCGCTAGCTAAAACGGAAGCTCCGTCAAAACGAATGGTAGCTGTCAAAATGTACCGATCGAGAAGCGAGTAGTTCAAACGTCCCATGTAGGACAAAATCTGTGAACCGACATAACTGGTACCGTAACCATCAGGTGAACCGACTGTATTGGAGGAAAGGTCATACCATTTGGAGGCATCAGTTAGAATCTTTGATGCAGATAGTGTAGAGCCTTCCCTGACATTCTTCTGGGCTGATTGCATCAACGTAGCGCTCACCGTGTGAATGGAAGCGAAGGTTTTGTCGAAGTTCAGGATATTTTCCACCAACCATTGCTTGGACTTGGAGGTTTCATACGAAGCGGCTGCTCCGGCAAAGGTCGTACTGTAGCGACGAAGGGTCGATTGGGAGCTTTGCCAGCTACCCCTGGTATAGTTGTTGAGGAACAAACCATAATTGATTCTGTATTTCAGCCATGGTGTGAAGCGGATTTCACCAAACAGATTCGTTTGAATATTGGTGGTATTCCGTTGATCGGCCGATTCGTCGATGTCTATCATGGGGTTGTACAAGGGGGTTGTGCTGTTGCCACCCGGGTACTTAATGAAATCGCCGTTGGCATCGTAGGGTTGGGCCATGATGATTTGAGACAAGGCCATACCGTACAAGTCCTTGGCACCGGTGGCGCTACCGGAACGGTTGATGGTACCGTAATCCTGCACTCCGTTGGCCATATTCATGGAAATGCCGGCTGTCACCCATTTCCTTGGGGTAATTTCACCGTTTACTTTAAAGGTGTTACGTGTGTATCCCTGATTCAGCTGGGTACCCTGGTTGTCATAGTGTCCAAACGACACATAGAGTTTTGACAGATCATTACCGGTATTCAAGGACACTTGATGGTTTTGTGTGATGCCTGTACGTGTCAGCAAGTCAACCCAATCCGTGGTGGGCACTTTGGAGGGATCATAGGAACCTCCTGCATAACCGGCTGTTATGGCTGCAATGACGGCGGCATCGCCGTTGCCAAACATGGACAGATCAGCAGCTAACGTTGGTGTGGTGTAATACGTACCAGCACCATCCTTGTAGGCATTGGCGTTGATATAGCCTTGGCGATAGCGTTCCAATGCTTCTCCTGCCGTTGCCCATTCTGTCAATGAATTAATGTTATCAAAACTCACACTACCATCGTAACTGATTTCAACCTTGCCTTTGTTACCGGTCTTGGTCGTAATCAGGATGACACCATTGGCACCACGAGAACCATAAATGGCCGTCGCTGAGGCATCCTTCAGGATGGAAACAGCTTCAATGTCGTTGGGGCTGATGTCGTTAAGCGTTCCCATAAACACCACTCCATCCACTACATAAAGAGGTGCATTGGTGGCATACATGGATCGTTGACCACGAATAGTAACACTGGAGATTTCACCGGGTCTGATGTTGGAAACAATGTCCACACCAGCCGCCTTACCTTGCAAGGCTTGCACGACGTTTTGTACCGGACGGGAGGTGATGGATTTCTCGGAGACACTCACCAAGGCGCCGGTGACATCACCCTTGCGCTGGGTACCATACCCGATCACAACCACTTCCTCCATCTCACTGGCGCTTTCCTCCAGAGTGATGTTGAATACACGACGAGTGCCCACCGTCACTTCCTGGGTGGCAAACCCAATGAAGGAGACGGAAAGAACGGCACGCTCATCTGAAACATCAAGGGTAAAGGCTCCGTTCAAATCGGTTACCGTCGCCTTGCTCGTTCCTTTCTGTGTGACAGAAGCTCCGGGCAATCCTTCACCCGTTGCATCCTGCACGGTTCC
>DOBD01000087.1:0-170 GCA_003506275.1 Bacteroidales bacterium
TACGAGTCAAACGCGGAAGCCGCCCTCTTTTTTGTGGACTCCACCATGACAGTACAAAAAAAAGCAAATTTTCTCTAAAAGTGTCGAAGGGCTGTTGTGGTCAGGAGTGAATGTGTTTTCTTTGTATGCTGTATGGGTTATTGCAGGTTTTTGAGGAAGTTCTTAAAAAA